>JAOUMF010000198.1 GCA_029881615.1 Alphaproteobacteria bacterium
ACCGCCGAGCGCGCCAGGGAGATGTTCGAAGCCTCTGCCCCGCGATATGAAACCGTGCCGGGACTGGTGCGAAAATATTATTTGTGCGATCCGGAGTCCCGCACCGGGGGAGGCGTATATCTGTGGACCGACCGCGAATCGGCGGAAATGCTTTATGACGGCGGTTGGCGCGACACGATTCGCGAACGCTTCGGCAACGACCCCAGGATCGCCTGGTTCGATACGCCGGTCATCGTCGACAACAGCTGAATGCCGGTCTATTCAACCTGATAGCGGGCCACGGCGTCTTCGTCCCATTCGATGCCGGCGCCCGGAATATCCGGGGCCGTTATATATCCATCCACGGCCTGCAGTTTACGCTTCAGGACCGGCTGACCCCAATCGACATATTCCAGCCAGTGACGCGTCGGCGTGACGGACAACAAATGGGCGCTGATTTCGGGATAGAGATGCGATGAAATCGGCATGGCCTGGCCTTCGGCCATCCCGGCGGCGCGTAACCAGCCGGTAACGCCACCGATCTTGCCGGCGTCGGGCATGAACAGGTCGGAAGCGCCGGCATCCAGCGCCTTCTGCATATCCTGCACGCCCCAGCAGTTTTCGCCGATCTGAATTGCCGTCGTGGCGCTTTCCCGGATTTGGGCGCAACCGGCATAATCGTCGAAGCGAACCGGTTCCTCTATCCATTCCAGTCCCTGACCGTCGAGCATGCGCGCCCGCCTTTCGGCTTCGGGCACAGTCAGGCACTGATTGTAATCGGTCATGATCCTGATATCGTCGCCAACGGCGGCGCGCACGGTTTCCGCCACGGCCACGTCAGTGCGGGCTTTGGGATATCCCAACCTGAGTTTGATTGCGGAAAATCCCTCATCGACAAGTTCGCGTGCCTCGCCGGCAACCCTGTCGGCGCCGACGATGCCCAGCCCGTTGCTGTTATAAGCCGGCAGCCGCACAAGATCGCCGCCCAGCAGCCGGGCCAGCGGAAGGCCCTGTACCTTCGCCAGGGCATCCCAGGCCGCCATGTCGATCCCCGACAGCGCCATCATTGCCAGCCCCTGCTGACCGAGCAGCCGCAAGCGCGCACTCAACATACCGGACAGCGAGAGCGGCGAGAGCGGCTCGCCCTCGATCAGCGCGCCCAGTTCCCGAATAAGCCGCACGGCCGGCGCCAGGGCAAAGGAATGATAGCAAAAAACATAGGCCGAGCCGGTGACGCCGCCGCCGCATTCCAGGTCGATGAGGGCCAGCGGCACCTGCGACACATTGCCGCCGCCCGTGGCCAGCGGCCGCTTCATCGGGACGAGGACGCCCCGAACCTGGATTTTTCTTATAGCCATGGACTTTGCCGGCATTTCTTCCCTCCCGGTTTTATGTACTGGAAGGAAATTAGGCCGCGGCCGCTCTTTCGTCCAGCGCGCTACGACAAAACGCCGGCAATGGCCTTTTCCGCATAGAGCCGGTGGTCCTCGTCCAGCCCCGCATGACGATCCAGATATTGGCGTATCAGTCGTTCCTTGCCCGGATGCGCCAGGTGATTAAGCCCGTGCAGGGCATCGATCCGGCAACTCACCGATTCCAGTTCCAGCAATTTCGACAACGTCTGGAAAATTGCGTTTTCAATTCTCTGGCGGTCCGCCCACCAGTTCGGTCCGCCGGCATGGCCGGGAATCCCCCTGGCAAGATTTTCCCACCACATATGCGGCGCCCGCCCCAGCGACATGGTCGTGAACAGTTCGGAATAGAGAAAATACATCGCACCGACCATCGCCACCCGCCGCTCCACGGGAAGCGAGGCCGTCCACAGGACGTCGGCGGCGCTGCCATCGTTGAAGCTGGCCTGCATCCACCAGAAACCCTGTTCCAGCTGCGGCCGGCTATAACGTTTTGTCAGCTCCCGCGGGTCGCAAAAAAGCAGCGCCAGATACTCGCAGTTCCGCGCCGGGTCGAAATCGATATCCAGATCGACCGCGTCATACCAGCAAGCGGTTGAACGCGGATCCACGTTCCGGCTCGAACCCGAAAATTGCGGGGCAACCGGACGGTCAAAAATAAAATCGAGGAAACCCTCGTAGCAAATAGATCGCAGATCGTAATACATCGGCGAGACCTCCCGCGATGCATATTAATTTGGCCCCGTTAAAATTTCGTCTGTTCATAGGGTTAAAGAAAACTATACGGATTCACGTCCACATGAGCCCGCACACCATTCGAGCAGCGAACGGGCGAAAGCCACCGTCTGAGGATGTTCTGCATTTTGCGGCTGACGGGGTCATCTGTTCTCATGCGGTCCTGAACCACCTGTACTCCGCATCTATTTGTGGCTACTGGATGTAACCGAGATGTAAAGTTTCTGTAAAAGCCGCAGCAGTTCGTAATACAAGAATATATATTTACCTTGGACAACCTTGGACATCAAATTTTCTGGATAACTTCCGGCATGCGAATACTTTATTGACGAAGATCAATGCATGGAGGTGCTAATTCGGCTAGGGCTGCCGGATCCTTTTCTGAAAATTCCCAGAGTGCGACCGGTTGTCCTGGAGACACCCGGCCGCGATCGCATTCAGATCGATCAAGAGGAGGACTCCATGTTCAAGACCGCAGCGTATATGGCCCTTTTAGTATTCTTCGTGCTGGCGGCCGGATCCGGTGTGTCTCGCGCGCAACAGGGCGGAACTTCAAAACTGGCCGCAGAGAATGAGGAACGGATCGACTTTATCGAGAATAACACACCCGGAGGCGTTTCCGGGTGCGCGAGCGGGCAGATTGCCAAGTTCGTGAATGATGCATGGGTATGTTCGGACGACGTCGACACCGTCGGCTCCGATACCAACGCAGCGACGATCTGCGAGACGGGAACGGTATTGACGGGCGATGGCGAGTGTCGCGCCTATCCGCTGCCGCGCAATGTTGTTTTCGTGCCGGGCGACGATGGTCCTTTCGTCAACGGCAGCAGGCTGCTTGCGGCTCTTGCCGAGGTGTCCGCAGCGTTCCCGCCGCCGTCCGAGGACTTGCCTTATGTCGTGAAGCTGAGCCCCGGGATATTCCATCTCGGTTTCGAGGGCATTTCGGTGCCGTCCTACGTCACACTGCAGGGTGCCGGAAAGGGCCTCACGCGTATCGAAAGCCACCCGCAGTCGGAAACTATGGTCACCATGGCGGACCACACGTCTCTGAGGCATCTCAGCATCTTCGACACGGCTTGCGAAACGTTTATCGGCGGAGATCACACCGCCGTCCGTGTCGACTCCAGCGCCGAAGGAACCGTCGCGGCGCTATACGAGGTTGAGATCGCGGCAGATACTTCTGTCTTCCTCCCGGAGCCTCCGGGAACACCAGGAATCCTTTGCACGACCTTCGGGCTGATCTTCGGTAACGGCAGGGTAAGTCTCGAAAATTCGAGGATCAGCGCAGGACATGGCGTGATCATGCAGAGCGTCGGCGGGGGACTGCTGATCGCCGACCACAGCACCATCGTCGCCGACCCTCGCAGCCACTCTGCCGATTTCGTCGCGATTTCAGCCGGCACGGGCGGCAACGTATTTCTTAGCTTCTCGTCGGTCAGCGACGACATCTACGTCAACCAGGGAGGCGGCATCCTCGCCCGGGTCAACTTTGCCTATTCAAAGCAAGAGGTGGGAGGCCGACTGGGCACCGCGATCTATACCTGCGTCTATTCATACGAGGTACACGTCGGCGGCGTGACGGAGCTTCTACCCGAAAACTGCGCATCGGCACCGTAACTCCATTGCCTGCTATGGTCACAGGAAACTGTATGGATCTACATCAACCTGCACCCGCACGCCGTTGGGCCAGCGAACCCGCGATAGCCACTGTTTCAACAGCTTCTGCATGTCGGTAGAGCGCGAAGCCTTCAACAACAAGCGGCGGCGGTGACGGCCACGCAGCATGGCAAGGGGGGCGGGGGCGGGGCCGAGCACCCGCATGTCGGGGCTGTTCGGCCCGGCCCGGCCCAGCGCGTTCGCGGCCGCGTCCACATCGGCCTCGACATTGCCAGATACGATCAGCGCCGCCAGTCGGCCGAAAGGCGGCCAGCCCCCTTCGCGGCGCATCGCCGATTCTTCATCGAGAAACCGGTCGCGCGCACCTTCCGCCAACGCCAGCATGACCGGATGGTCGGGATGCCAGGTTTGCAGCATCACCCGGCCGGGCCGGTCCTCGCGCCCCGCGCGGCCCGACACCTGGTGCAGTAGCTGGAAAGTCCGCTCCGCGGCCCGCAAATCGCCGCCCATCAGGCCAAGATCGGCATCGACCACGCCAACCAGCGTCAGCATGGGAAAATGATGACCCTTGGCGACGATCTGGGTCCCCACGATGATATCGATCTCATGATTGGTGATTTCCTCGACGAAGGCCGCGGCCGCGCCGGGGCCGCGCACCGTATCGCTGGTCATCAGGGAAATTCTGGCCTCGGGAAACAGGGCCATGACTTCCTCGGCCAACCGTTCGACGCCGGGACCGCATGCCGCCATCTTGTCTTCCGCGCCGCATTCCGGGCATTCCTTCGGCAAGCTGGTCGCGTAACCGCAATGATGACATTGCAGTCGGCCGCTAAGTCGGTGTTCCACCAGCCAGGCCGTACAGTGGGGGCATTGCAGCCGGTGGCCGCAGGCCCGGCATAGCGTCAGCGGCGCATAGCCACGCCGGTTCAGGAACAACAGCGACTGTTCACCAGCCGCCAGCGTCTCACTTATCGCGGCAACCAGTGGCGGCGCCAGCCAGCGCTGGCGCGGTGGCTGGTTACGCCGCATATCCACCAGTTCGACCGAGGGCAATTCCGCCCCGCCATGGCGCGCCGGCAGGTGCAGGCGGCGATAACGGCCCGATTCGGCGTTGGTCACGGTTTCCAGGGACGGTGTCGCGGAAACGAGAATCGCTGGAATTTCGCCGAGTCGCGCCCGCACCACCGCCATATCCCGGGCATGATAGATGACGCCTTCTTCCTGCTTGTAGGAAGATTCATGTTCCTCGTCGACCACGATCAGGCCCAGCGCCGGAAAGGGCAGAAACAATGCCGACCGCGCGCCGACGACAACCCTGGCCCGACCCTCAGCCACACGACGCCAGCAGCGGCGCCGCTGCCCCCGGGGCAGGTCGGAATGCCAGACATCGGGCGCCGCCCCGAAACGGCGGGCGAATCGGTCGAGCCATTGCCCGGTCAGCGCGATTTCCGGCACCAGTACCAGCACCTGCCGGCCCGCCCGA
>JAOUMF010000199.1 GCA_029881615.1 Alphaproteobacteria bacterium
CAGAATGGCGCCGCCGGCCGGCCCTGATTCCAGCAGCCTCACCGGAAAGCTTTGCGCCGTCGGAATCGTTACCAGATGCCCGCCCGATGTCATCATCAGGCAGGGGCAGCCGAAGCCGGCTTTGCTTAGCCGGGTTCGGACATCTTCCAGATAGCGCGCCATCAGCGGCTGTACATAGGCATTCGCGCAGGCTGTCGATTGGCGTTCATATTCGCGGATTTCCGGGCAAACCTCCGATGACAGCGTGATCGACAGGCCCGGCAATCTGTCGCGCAATATTTCCGCGATCCGCCGTTCATGGCCAGGGTTGGCATATGAATGCAACAAGCCGATCGCCACGGCCTGAACGTCGGCGTCCCGCAAGATCGGTACGAGCGCCTCTACCGAGGATTCGTCGAGCGGGGTGAGGATTTCCCCGAGGAAATCCACTCGCTCCATTACCGGCAAACGCAATTCCCGCGGAACCAGCGGCGGGCGTCGTTCGGCATTGATGTCGTACTGATCGAAGCGATTTTCGTAGGCCATCTCCAGCGAATCGCGGTGGCCTTGGGTGACGACAAGCGCTGTTCGGGCGCCCTTGCGCTCAATCAGGGCGTTGGTGGCCAGGGTGGTGCCGTGGATAATCAGCGCGATTTGCCCGGGCTCGGTGCCTGTCTCCGTCAGGACCTGGCGTACGCCGGTCATGAATGCGTCGGCCGGATTGTCGGGGGTTGTCAACACCTTCGCGCCATGATGCAAGCCGTCACGTTCCAGCACCACGTCGGTAAAGGTGCCTCCGATATCAACCGCCAGTCGCACCTGTGTCATGTGAACTTTTCCATTCTGTTATTTGTGGCAAGTTTTCTAGCAAGCGCGAACGCAAGGGGGAAGCAAGACTCTGCTTGCGTGGACTGGCTGCGACCTAGCGCCGCTATATCGTCAGGCTGGTTTTGCTTGCAAATTCGAGCGATTGCCTCCATATAGAACCCTATCAGCACGCGCGCCGCCCTTGAGGCGGCCTACTTTCTTAGGATATTAGGTGAGCTGAGAGCCGTTCGCCAGGGCGGGCGCAGGCGGTTGCCCGCGCGGTTTTGTTTCGAGCTGCCACGACAACCTTCGCGCACTGATATGAACCAAATATATTTTTAACATTCGTTGCAAAGAGCATGACTGACAGAAAATCCCGGAGCGACCATGCCGATGAAGCGCTGTCCGAAGAAGAAATCGACGCGGCGGCGGCAAGATTGAGCGAAGCCTGGTCCCGCGAGCCGGAAACGCATCGCGTTACCGAAACAGGCCAGATACTGCAGACGCTGGAAAAAGGCCGTTCGAACACTGTGGCGGTTGAGGTAAAGCGGTCGCGCCGTATCCCCCGGCGGGACTGATCAGCGGACGCAGTGGCAAAGAATGCGAGCGAATAAAGCGATGATAAGAAACGAGAATACCATGAGCCTGGACACGGAAGGGCCGGAAATTTCGGCCAACGAAAACGGTGAAACCGAGCCGAGCCCGATGCATAAGGAAAAGACTCGCCGCTGTCTTGTCTGCAGCGAAGATTTTCTCAGCGCCTGGGCCGGCGAACGCGTTTGCAAGAAATGCCGTTCCAGCACCGCTTGGCGCCAAGGCTGAACCGCGCCTCCTAACCTCGTCCGACGAACGGCATTTTCGTGGCCATGATGGTCATGAACTGGATATTGGCATCCAGCGGCAAGCTCGCCATGTGGACGATCGCGTCGGCGATATGCTGAACATCCATCGTCGGCTCGGGCTTCGTTGAGCCGTCGGCCTGGGGCACGCCTTTTGCCATTTTCTTCGTCATGTCGGTCGCGGCGTTGCCGATATCGATCTGGCCGACAGCGATGTTGTATTTCCGCCCGTCCAGCGAACATGTTTTCGTCAGCCCCGTGATCGCATGTTTGGTGCTGGTGTAGGGTGCCGAATTCGGGCGCGGCGCATGGGCCGAAATCGAACCGTTATTGATGATACGCCCACCCATCGGATCCTGCGATTTAAAGGCGCGGAAGGCTTCCTGCGAACAATAGAAGAAGCTGGAGAGGTTGATGTTCAGCGCTGCTTGCCACTGATCCGGTGTCAGGTCCTCAAAGGGCACGCCTGGCGTGAACATGCCGGCATTGTTGAATAGCAGGTCGACGCCGCCAAAACGCTCTCTGGTTTTTGCGAACAGGTTGGCACAGCCCTCCGGGGTGCTGAGATCGCCCGGAACGGCAAGTCCCCGCGCGCCGTCGGCGCCGGCCAGGGCAAAGGTTTCCTCCAGCGCGTCCGCGCGACGTCCGCCAATGGCGACGGACCAGCCATTTCTCAACAACGTGATCGCCGTCGCGCGCCCGATTCCGCCGCTGCCGCCCGTGATTATGGCAACCTTGTCCGTTCCGCTCATTTTTCGTTTCTCCCAGATCCGATCCGATACCTGCGCCTTTCATAGCCGGGCGCCGTGGCTAGTGCAACGCAATGCGATACTTCGGCGCTGCAATGGTTTATTATGGCGGTTACCATTTTCTGTCGGCCGACGAATATGAGCGAAGAGCATCCTCTGCCCGAAATTGACGCCGCAACTGCAAAAGTCTGGCTGGACGCGCGCACAGCAGTGCTGCTGGACGTGCGCGAGGCGAACGAGTTCGAGTTCGAGAACGTGCCGGGCTCGCTGCTGCTGCCATTGTCCTTTCTCGATGCGGAAACCTTCCCGCCGATCACCGATCGAAAGCTGATCGTCATGTGCGCCATCGGCAAGCGTTCGGCGGCGGCCCAGAAACAGCTTGCGGCGAGCGGTATCCCGAATCTCTATAATCTGGCGGGCGGTATAGATGGCTGGAAAAAGGCCGGCTATACCACACAAGGCGGCAAGTTCGAGTCGCTGGATTTCAGTATCTGAGTTGCGGCATTGGCGATGATTGCTTCTTGACAACCTTGGTTGGGCCTGGTCGAGGGTATGTTAGTCAACCGCCGCAGCCGAAAATTTTCGTGTCATAAAGGAACGTAAACCAGGAAAGACCCGGTTTCTTCAAGCAGGCGGTAGCGGGTCTCAATGATTTCGGTAAACGCAGCAAAAAAACGATCCTGATGCGTTTCCGATTCAATATCCGAGGTCAACACGATCATATCTACCTCGCCGCGCCGCAGGCTGTCGATCAGCTGTGTCGGGTTCCAGCGTTTCTCCAACACCATTTGGGTCATGATGAAAGGCTGAAATAGTAATGGTTTGCCGGTTCTATGGAGCAGCGCCATGTCTTCCGAAATCACAGGGCCGTCTACAGATGCCACTAGCTCCATAACCCGCTGAGCGGAGGAGATACCGTCCTCTTTTATGTCATTGTGCTTGGTGACCCATCCGAAACTTGTCTGAAAACAAAGAATAAACAGGCCTAAATAGATCAGGCGGCGATGTTTGGCATGTTCCGGGTTCAGGCCCCGGCTGTTGACGAAGGTTGTTGCGCGTACGGTGATCAATCCGACCAAAAGCGCGCCGGCCGCCTCGAACTCGATGAAATAGTTGAATCCCGAACCGGTTTTCCCGGATGCAATAACATTCAGCAGGCTGGCAGCCATAAACCCGGAAAACAGGACCAAGGAAATGTCGGGGCTGGTCTCGCGGCCGCCGGGAATGGCTGTCGGACGCTGGCGCCGCATAAACAGGTAAGCCGGGCCAAAGAGCAACATCAACAGCTCCGCGGGTCTCCACAGAAATAGCTTCGAGATGTTTTCGAGGAACAGATCCCAGTGAAAGTTGTTGAGGTTATACGAAAATACATGCAGGAAAAATTGCTCGCCGTAGGTTGCGTATGTAATCGCAAGCCCGATTATGCCTGCCAGCACGGATATTGTGAATGCAATGTAGGTTTGCCGCCTGTCGATAAGAAACGCCGTTGCAAAGGTCGCGATTGCCGCTGCGATCATGTTTTGTTTTGTAAACACTGAGAGAACGAAGGCCAGCCCGAACCAGTAGGCCAGGTTTTTTCGGTCGATCGACAGTATGAAAAGCTGCATGCCCAGTAGCCCGAGCATCAGGGCCAGCGTATCGACCCGCGCCGTGACCGACCATAAGAAAATGGTGTACTGATTCAGGAAAAACAGGGCAGCGAGAATTCCGCCGAAGGCACGGACGGCCGGTGAATGGCCATGGCCTGGCAAGCTGTATATCAGCGTGAAGACGAGTAGGCCGCTGCCTAGTGCAGCGAGAAAGGAAACCAGTCTGCCGGCGGACATAAGGTCGTCGATGAATGCGGTCATGAACCAGGAGGCAAAGTGATAGACCGGGGGGTAATTGCCTACCGCATAGGGGATTTCGTTGATCGGGCCGTACATGGACTCGCCGTTGCTTACGGCGTCGATCTGATACAGGATCGGCCCTTCGCCGTAGTCGAGGGTAACGGGATAGGTTATGAGTGTCAGGGAATGATCGAGATGAGCTAGGGCGCTGATCAAATGAACGGCGAGCGCGGCTGTTACCACCAATATCATGGTCAGCGCGGCCTTTTTTTGTTTGGATATTCGCTGGACTCCTGTATCGGCAGTCAAAGGATTTTATTCAGCCTGTAGTGAAAACAAGAAGCTACCCGCCATCCAGCTGTAAAAATCGTGGCCGGAGCGGTTAATGGGATATTGAGGCAATTACTCGGCCCCGATAGTTCCGTCAGATTGGCTGCTACCATTTAACATACTCAAATTGCCGCCGGAAACGTTAGATATTATCGTTCGGCCTTATTGAAAAACAAGTAAAGGATTATAGAGGTCAGCTTGTGAAATTTAACGCGGTATCATATTTTCCGCTTCGCTCGTAATTCCACTGTTGCCGCCTCGTCCACCTTGGCCCCGGCCACGATCACCCCAAACATTTCCTCGGCCTCGCCGTTCGAGTAGTAGCCGCGATACAAATCCCGCAGCACGGCCTCCGGATCTCGCTTCATCGGGTCGCCGAAGCCGCCGCCGCCGGGCGTGGAGACATGAACGCGGTCGCCTTCCTTGATCTGGATGTCCTGATCCTTCGACAGATGAGGCGGGATATAGTCGGGCTGGCCGGTGCGTTCGATGCGAACCTTGTTGGGCCCTCCGTCCTTGCCGCCCAGCGCGCCCTGCGGGCCGTATCGGCCATGGTCCATGACGAAGGACGCGCGGGCCTCGCCGCGCCGGATCTTGACCGTGTAATTGACTCCGAACCCACCGCGATGCTCGCCCGCGCCGCCGGAGCCTTCATATAGAGAATACTGCTCGATCAGCACCGGATAGCG
>JAOUMF010000200.1 GCA_029881615.1 Alphaproteobacteria bacterium
GTGAGCGGGAAATCCTTGCGCAGCGGATGTCCCTCGAAACCGTAATCGGTGAGGATGCGGCGCAGATCGGGATGCTCGGCGAAAAAGACGCCATAAAGATCCCACACCTCGCGCTCGAACCAGTTGGCGGTGGGATAGAGCGGCGCGATGGACGGAACAGCCTGATCCTCGTCCACGCATACTTTCACGCGGATACGCTGGTTATGGCTGACGCTCAGCAGATTATAAACCACCTCGAACCGCTGCTCGCGTTCCGGATAGTCCACACCGCACACATCGACCAGAATCTTGAACAGGCATTGCGAGTCGTCCCGCAAAAACCGCATTACCTTGCGCAGCGACTCGGGACGCGTGACCAGTACCAGCTCATCATTGATCAGCTTGTGTTTTTCCAGGTCATCGGCGATCAAGCCGGCGATGTAGTCGCCCAGATCTTTAAGTGCCTGATTCATAAGTTTTTCCGGTTTCAGCGGAACAATGTTTCGGTGCGGCGAATCTTCTTTTGCAGCTGGAGAATTCCATAGACCAGCGCTTCCGCCGAAGGCGGGCAGCCAGGCACATAAATATCCACCGGCAAAATCCGGTCGCAGCCACGCACGACCGAGTAGGAATAATGGTAATAACCGCCGCCATTCGCGCAGGAACCCATGGAAATCACCCAGCGCGGCTCGGCCATCTGGTCGTAAACCTTACGCAGCGCGGGCGCCATCTTGTTGGTCACCGTACCCGCCACGATCAGCACATCGGACTGACGGGGCGAGGCGCGCACAACAACCCCGAATCGGTCGAGATCGTATCGCGGCATATAGGCATGAATCATTTCAACGGCGCAGCAGGCCAACCCGAAGGTCATCGGCCACATCGATCCCGTGCGCCCCCAGTTGGCCGCCCAGTCGATAACGCCGGCAGCCGAGGTCAGCAGGAATCCCTTGTCATTGAGTTCGTCGCCCAAGGTTTTGGTCAGGCCTTCGGGAGTCGTCCCCTGGTCCAGCACCAATCCGGTGGCGGTGTTGTCGCTCACTCCCATTCCAGGGCCCCCATGCGCCATTCATAGATAAAGCCGATCAGGAAAACCGCCAGAAACACCACCAACGACCAGAACCCGAAAATGCCCAGATGCCCGTTAGCCACGACATACGGATACAAAAAGGCCAGATCGAGATCGATAACGATGAAAAGGATGGCAACGAGATAGAACCTTACGTCGAAGCGCTGACGCGCATCGTCGAAGGCATCGAACCCGCATTCATAAGCTGACAGTTTTTCGGAGTCGGGATTCTGCCTGGCAATGAGCCAACTGAGAATTGGCAGCACCACGGCTATGACAATCGCGATCACCAGAAACACGAGGATCGCCAGATATTCGCGCAGCAAATCTTCCATGGAGTGACCTTTGGATGCCTCGCTAGTCAAGCTAGAATCGAATTGCCGAATGGAGAACCCCAACGGCGGCGGCACTATAAGACTCCATGCTGCCATTGCAAAGGTGATTTTGGCGGTGTTTCCCCAATGTTCGCAAAGAAATTGCTGCACTGCGACAATTTGCGTGCGGGACTGGCGGTCCGTGCCCACCGGCACTAGAATCAAATCATGCCAAAGAAAAAATCATGCGGCGCCGGCCCACCGATATTGTATGGGCTTTTGGGTTTCAGCCACGGTTGGGCCCGCATCCTCACGGTCATGAGTCCGCAAGGAATCGCCGCGACAATCGCCACGATACAGCCAGGCGAGGGAACCAGACTGCAGGCCGATGAAGGGACGTTGCCGCAATATCACGAACGGCGCGAGGGAGCCCTGGACAAACTGGCCGCCGAACACGGAATCGCTGTTCTGACAAAACCGGAATGGGATGCGCGAAAGCAACAGTTCGGCGACGCTATATATAAATAGCCGCCATGCCAGTCCCAGGCGTTTCATTCCGCCGGCAATCGACCCGACCGCCTGGCCGGAGAGTTTCAGATAAAATTTCACTCCATTAAACAAGATTGAACTCGCCAGCGACGCGGCGGATTGCTAACGTCCCCGACGAGAGTTTTAATCGCGGTAAACCGCGATGCGACAGTCCAGATACGGAGGCGGAATTGCAGAAATCATTGTTGATCGATCCACAGAAGTGCACCAGTTGCCTGCAGTGCGAAATGGCCTGTTCGGCCGAACATACGGGCGCGTTCAATCCAGCGCGTTCGCGCATCAAGATTTTCGAATTCGAACATGGCGCACGTTCCATTCCCTATACCTGCACGCAGTGCGCCGAAGCCTGGTGCCTGCATGCCTGCCCGGTGGAGGCGATCACCAAGAACATGGAGACCGGCGCGATGGAGGTGAACGAAACCACCTGCGTCGGCTGCAAGGTCTGCACCATCGCCTGCCCCTTCGGCACGATCAATTACAATCCCGACACCGGCAAGGTCGCCAAATGCGATCTCTGCAGCGGCGATCCGCAATGCGCGGACGCCTGCCCGACCGGCGCCATCACCTACGTCGACGCGGGATGGACCGGATATGACCGCATGCAGGAATGGGCCGTGCGCACGCATGCCCAGACCCAGGCCTGAGAGGAGATAGAATCATGGGATGGCAAAAACAAATCCTTCGCGTAAACCTGACCAAGGGCACGGCCGAGATCGAGCCGCTGAACATGGAATGGGCTCACGATTATCTGGGCGAGCGCGGCCTGGCGACCAAATATCTGTATGAGGGCATGGATCCCAAGACGGACCCGATGGCCCCCGAAAATATGCTGATCTTCGCCACCGGGCCGCTGACCGGCACCATGGCCTCGACCAGCGGCCGTTATGCGGTGGTTACCAAGGGACCGCTGACCAACGCGATCGCCTGTTCCAATTCCGGCGGCAAGTTCGGCGCGGAAATGAAATTCGCCGGCTACGACATGATCATCCTGGAAGGCAAATCGCCGAAACCGGTCTATCTGCACATCATCGACGATCAGATCGAGATTCTGCCGGCCGACGATATCTGGGGCACCAGCGTCTGGAATACCGAGGAACATATCAAGTCGAAGCACCAGAACCCGCTGTTGAAGGTCGCCTCGATCGGCGAGGCCGGCGAAAAGGGCGCGCGTTACGCCTGTATCGTCAACGACCTGCACCGCGCGGCCGGGCGTTCCGGCGTCGGCGCCGTCATGGGATCGAAAAACCTGAAGGCTATCGCGGTGCACGGCACCAAGGGCGTGCGGGTCAAGGACCCCAAGGCCTTCATGAAAGCGGTCAAGGAAACCCATGCGCTGCTGGCCGACAATTCGGGCCGCAAGGGACTGACCGAGCTTGGCACCAACGACATGATCGATGCCATGCAGGAATTCGGCGGACTGCCGACCAAGAACTTCAACGAGGTCCAGTTCGAGGGCACCAGCAAGATCAACCCCGCCGCGGCCGCCGCGGTAGGCCCGGACGGGCACAAGAACCTGCTGACCAACAAGGCCTGTTTCGGCTGCACCATCGCCTGCGGGCGCATCGCCCATATCCATGGCGAGCATTTCTCGATCGTCAACAAGCCGGAATACCGGCATGCCTCGGGCGGGTTGGAATACGAGACCGCCTATGCCTTCGGGCCGATGCTGAAGGTCGACGATATCGATGCCCTGACCTACGCCGCCTTCTCGACCAACGAGCACGGGCTGGACCCGATCTCGTTCGGCGCAACCCTGGCCGCGGCCATGGAGCTGTACGAGATGGGGGTCATCACCAAGGACGACACCGACGGCGTCGATCTCAGCTTCGGCAATGCCGAGGCGCTGACCATCATGGCCGACAAGACCGGGAAATACGAGGGCTTCGGCCAGATCCTGGCCATGGGCTCCAAACTGATGTGCGAAAAATACGGGCATCCCGAACTGTCGATGTCGGTGAAGGGCCAGGAATTCGCGGGATACGACTCGCGCGCCCTGCAGGGCATGGGCCTGGGCTTCGCCACCAGCAACCGCGGCGCCTGCCATCTGAAGCATGACGTGTTCGCCGAGGACATGGAGGATCAGACCGGCAAGGGCAAGGTCGAGCCCTGCAAGAACTCGCAGGACAAGATTGCGATGATCGACTCGAGCGGGCTGTGTCTGTTCACCACCTGCGCCTGGGACACTCCGGAGTTCCAGAAACAGATTGCCGCCGCCTGCGAGGGCGACGACTGGACCGTGGAACGGCTGATCGAAGTCGGCGAGCGCGTCTGGAATCTGGAGCGTATGTATAACCTGGAAGCCGGCTTGACCGCGGCCGACGACACCCTGCCCAAGCGTCTGCTGGAGACCCCGGCGCCGTCGGGAACGGCCAAGGGCCATGTCAGCGAACTGCCAACGATGCTGCCTGAATATTACGAGTATCGGGGCTGGACCAAGGATGGCGAGCCGACCACCCAGACATTGAGCCGCCTGGGCCTCGAGTCGCGATGAAACATGTGGTTCTAGGCGCGGGGCCGGCCGGGGTTATCGCCGCGGAAACCCTGCGCCGTACCGACCCCGGCAGTTCCGTCACGCTGATTCGCGGCGAGGCGGAACCGCCCTATTCCCGCATGGCCCTGCCCTATCTTCTGGCGGAGAATATCGGCGAGGACGGGACTCATCTGCGCCACGGCGACGGCCACTACGATTCGCTCGGCATAAAGGTGGTCCAGGGTCGCGCGGCTTCGGTCTCGCCGGACAAGGGCGTGGTGACGCTGGAGGACGGCGAGAGCGTTCCCTATGACCGCCTGCTGATCGCTACCGGCTCGCGCCCTGCCCGTCCCCCCGTGCCCGGCATGGATCTGCCCGGCGTGGAAAGCTGCTGGACCCTGGAAGACGCCAGGCGAATCGCGGCGGGCACGAAATCCGGATCGAAGGTAATTCTGATGGGTGCCGGATTCATCGGCTGCATCGTGCTGGAGGCCCTGGCGACGCGCGGTGTCGAACTCACCGTCGTCGAGATGGAAGACCGCATGCTGCCGCGCATGATGGACGATGCCGGCGCCGCCATGATCAAGCGCTGGTGCGAGGCGAAAGGCGTGACGGTTCTGACCTCGACGGCCGTGAAATCGGTCGAGTCGGCGGGCAAGGGATTCAAACTCGATATCGGCGGCAAATCGGTTGACGCCGATCTGGTGGTCTGCGCCACCGGCGTACGCCCCAATATCGAATTCCTGGAAGGCAGCGGCATCGCGACCGACCAGGGAATTCTGGTCGATAATCGCCTGCGGACGAATATCGCGGGCATTCATGCGGCCGGCG
>JAOUMF010000201.1 GCA_029881615.1 Alphaproteobacteria bacterium
GCCGCCGTTCGTGCCCCGGTGTGATGTCACCAGCCCACCCTGGGTCATGCGCTTCAGAATCTTGGCGACCGTCGGCGCGGGCAAGCCAGCCCCGGTGGCCAGATCAGGCGCGGTCACCACCGCGTCTGTCGCTTGCGCCAGCTGGGCCATCACCACGACCCCGTAATCGGTCATCTTGCTGATTTTAAACAAAATTCAATACCGCACTGTTTTAGTACGGTTTAAACATATACGAAACGGTCCTGATTTCAAGAAGAAAACAGATACAAAATGGTCCAGATTGTCGCAGGGAGCATTTAATTCGCCCAGCGCACCGGAATCACTAAGCCGCCGTCGCGCCTGCCCGTTTTGCGAAATCACTATAGGCGGAAACGAAATTCTCGATATCGACTTCGCTGTTGGAATGACCCAGGCTTACCCGAATGGCGCAGGCGGCGATGTCGTCGGGCTGGCCCATGGCGCGCAGGACCTTGCTGGCCTTTACCTTGCCGGAGGAACAGGCGGAGCCGGCGCTGATCGAGAAACCGGCGAGGTCCAGGGCCATCACCTGGATCTCGGCGGAGATGCCCGGAAGGGCAACGCAAGCGGTATTGGGCAGGCGCGGCGCATCGCCGGCAATGATCTTTACGCCCGGCACATGCTCCCGCAATCCAGCCTCCAGCCGGTCGCGCAGCGCCTCGAGGATTCCCGCGTCCACAACCTCCGCCGCCGCCAATTGGGCCGCCGCGCCGAAACCGGCAATGCCGGGGACGTTTTCGGTGCCGTTTCGCCGGCCGCGTTCCTGGCCGCCGCCGCGAATGATCGGCGCCAGATTAACATGGTCGGCGACGATCAACGCACCCGCCCCCTTGGGCCCGCCGATCTTGTGCGCCGACAGAGTCATCATGTCCGCGCCAAGTGACCGGAAATCGAGCGGCAGCTTGCCCGCCCCTTGCACCGCGTCGCAGTGAAACAGCGCGCCGGCCGCATGGACGATTTCGGCCACCGCCACCACCGGCTGGATCACCCCGGTTTCGTTGTTGGCCAGCATGACCGACACGATGGCGTCACTGCCATCACCTAGCATGGCCTTGAGAGCAACCAGGTCAACGATACCGTTGCCATCCACGGGGATCGCGTCGATGCAGTCGGCGGCCTCCAGGACTGAGGGATGCTCCACGGCCGATACCAGGACGCGGCTCCGCCCACATCCGCGAAGGGCCAGGTTGTTGGCCTCGGTACCGCCACCGGTGAAGACGACCATTGCCGGATCAGCGCCTGCAAGCGCGGCCACCTGGCGCCTGGCGTCTTCGACGATACGTCGCGCAGCCCGACCGTGGGAATGAACCGAAGACGGATTGCCCCATGCGCTCAACGCATGCGAAACCGCCTCCGCGGATTCAGGCCGCGGAGGCGTTGTGGCATTGTGATCCAGGTAACGGGAGGTCACGAAAGATATATCCCCGGCAAATCTACTCGGCGGCGCTGGCGGCCGCGGGGATTGCCGCGGCAAGCCCGTCTCCCGTCATGAAACGGCCACTTGAACCGAGAATGCGCCTGTTTACAACGTCTGCCAGCGTCACCGAGTTCAGGAACAGGTGAATCTGATTACTGAGCTCCGACCACAGATCATGTGTCGCGCAACGCATCTTGGTCTTTGTACAGCCATGCGGCGATTGCGGGTCGCAACGGGTCGCCCGAATCGGCTCGTCGACAGCCAGGATAATATCCGAGATACGCGTGCCGTCAACGCCATGAGCCAGCATGTAACCGCCGCCGGGGCCGCGCACGCTTTTAACCAATGCATTGCGTTTCAACCGCGCAAAAAGCTGTTCCAGATACGACAGGGAAATATCCTGCCGCTCGGCGATCGCAGCCAGCGCCACGGGCTTGCCGTCACAATGCATTGCCAGATCGACCATCGCCATTACGGCGTAACGCCCTTTGGTACTCAATCGCACGATATTATCTCCTGTACTCTCTATCTAGATGCAGCGAACCTTCGCCGTTATCTGCCCGTCAATTCTTTGTCGTAACCGGTTGTTCCGTCTTCGCCAGCCCTTGCACACCCACAGGCGCCATCTTTTCCTCAACGGCGGCCAGTTCGCGCTCAAGCTCAAGAATTCGCGACTGCTGATTTTCCGCCAGCTTGGAAATATCGGCAAAATTTCTCTTCAGCTCACCGATCTGCGCGCGCAATCCATCAATAATCTGCGCATCGGGATCGGGCATATCGCCCAACGGCGTTCCATACGGTTCGAAACAGTCCTCGGCCGCAACCTTGGACACCTGCCTCGCCGGGATGCCGACGACGGTAATGCAGCATGGCACATCCTTGGTTACAACCGCATTGGCACCCACACGCGCACCATGACCGACAGTTATCGGCCCCAGCACCTGCGCACCCGAACCGACAATCACATTGTCGCCCAGCGTCGGATGACGTTTCTGCTCACGCTGCGAGTCGGAATCCACCGACGGCGACACGCCGCCAAGCGTCACGGCCTGATACAGCGTAACGTTGTCGCCAATGACCGCTGTCTCGCCAACCACGACACCCATGCCATGATCCACGAAAAAACTTTTCCCGATAACGGCGCCAGGATGAATTTCGATCCCCGTCATGAAACGACCGATCTGCGAAATCCAACGCGCCAGAACGCGCCAACCGCGCATCCACAAGGGATGTGATATCCTGTGAAAGACTATCGCGTGGAATCCGGGGTAGCAAAGTGCAACCTCCCAGCGCGAGCGCGCGGCGGGATCGCGCAGCATCATTCCGTCGATTTCTTCCTTCAACCCCTTGAACATTCGCCTAGCCTTCCATTATCTATGCGACATCCTTTAGACTGTGCGGTTACACTCCAGAGGCACGCCGCATCTTGGGAGAACGCGAATCCGAGCAACCATATGATAGCAGGGATATACGGTCACCCATAATAACAGTCAAGTTAGAATGGGAATTCTAGTTGGTTTTCCGCGCCACTCAGCATAAAAACCAACTGTCATCGTCAGATTTTAATGCCGGAGCTCTTAACCGGCGCAAAGAGCGATAGGAACAATGCCAGAAGTTATTTTCAACGGTCCCGAAGGCAGGCTCGAAGGCAGGTATCACCCCGGCCCCGCCCCCGACAGCCCCATCGCACTGATCCTGCATCCCAGCCCGCAGCATGGCGGGTCGATGAATAACAAGGTTGTCTATACGCTGTTCCACACCTTTGTGAAACGGGGCTACGCGGTGTTGCGATTCAACTTCCGAGGCGTAGGTCGCTCGCAAGGCGTATTCAGCAAGGGCGACGGCGAATTGTCCGATGCCGCGTCGGCGCTGGACTGGCTGCAGGCCTATAACCAGAACAGCCGCGAATGCTGGATCGCCGGATGTTCTTTCGGCGCCTGGATCGGCATGCAGCTTCTTATGCGCAGGCCAGAAATCACCGGCTTCATTTCGGTGGCGCCGCCAGCCAACATGTATGATTTTACATTTTTGGCGCCCTGCCCCTCGTCGGGCCTGATCCTTACCGGCGACAAGGATGAGGTGGTGCCGTACGAATCGGTCAAGAAGCTGGTGGACAAGCTGAACCAGCAAAAAGACATTACCGTGCAGCATGATGTGGCGCCCGGCGCCAACCACTTCTTCCAGGGCAAGCTGGAGGAAATGGACGAGACGGTTACCGGCTATCTGAACGCCCGCGACGCGGCAATGGCCGGAAGATAACGTCCCCCGCCACGCAGACCACGCAAAAGAAAACGGCGGAGCCCCAAGGCTCCGCCGTTTTTCGTAATCCCGCTGGATCGAGGCCGACCGGCCCTGATACCTAATCGAACAGTTTATCAATATCTTCCTGCGCGATCGCGTCTTCTTCCATCTGCGGACCTTCCAGCAGTCCTTCCTCGCCCTTCCGCGCATCCTTGGGATGCTCGGTTACGGCAAGGGTATCGGCACCCCAGATATCGATCATCGCGGAAAGGCGTTCCTCAACGAACTGGAGGGTATTGACCACCTTCTTGATGCGCTGACCGGTAATATCCTGGAAATTACAGGCCTCATACAGATCGACCGTGGTTTCGGCGATTTCATCGGCGGTCGCAACAACCGTCGAATCGCCCGTATGCGATTTCAGATCGTGCAACAGTTCATCAACGCGTTCCGCAATATCGATGATGGTAAAAGTCGCGCCTTCGGTTGCACGAACCACCGCCTGCAGTTCACGCGCGGCAGTCGCCAGCCTGTCATCCTTGGTATTCTGGGTGATAAGCGTCGCGATTTCCTTCTTGGTCCGCTCGACCTGGTCAAGCAGTGTCCCAGGCGTTGCGCCGTCAACTTCAACATTGCCGATCGCAAGCTTTTCGAGACGGCCCTCAAGAGAGCGAATCTCTTGAAGAATCTGTTCATTGCTGACCCTGGCATCCCGCCGCTGCTGCAATTCCGCGGTAAATGGCTTGCGGGAAACCGGCCTCAATCTAGTCGCTGTCATTCTTTGCCGCCTCTAATGCGTACACACGCTTTTTCGAATTCACGGTAGACACTATACGGAAATTACTTGGAAATCGTTAATGAGGAATCGCTTAACCATAACTTTTTTCCAACCGCCCGCCTCAGGACCGAGGCGATCCACCCGCCCCCCACCGCAGTGATCGGCCGTCCGAGTCACGTTCCGATGAATACGCCGCACAACATTGTCCACCGCAGGCTAATGTGATAAATCCTCGGCCCGCCGACAAGAGGCCTCGAAACCGGGACAAATGCAAGCAATGACAACAGCAGGCTCTGAATTTCTGAAAGCCGTTACCGAACGCGGCTTTATCCACCAATGCACCGACGCCCAGGCGCTGGACGAACTCGCCGCAAAGGGGCCGATCCGCGCCTATATCGGCTTCGACGCGACGGCCGATTCGCTGCATGCGGGAAGCCTGGTGCCGATCATGCTGTTGCGCCTGCTGCAACGCACCGGCCATAAACCCATCGTGCTGATGGGCGGGGGAACCACGAAGGTCGGCGACCCATCCGGCAAGGACGAACAGAGGCAGCTTCTGGACGATGCCCAAATCGACGCGAATATTCAGGGTATTCGCCGAATTTTCGAGAATTTCCTGACCTTCGGCGACGGTCCGACCGACGCCGTCATGGTCAATAACGCGGACTGGCTGGACAATATTCAATATATCCCCTTCCTGCGCGAATATGGCCGTCATTTTTCGGTCAACCGCATGCTGGGTTTCATCGG
>JAOUMF010000202.1 GCA_029881615.1 Alphaproteobacteria bacterium
CCGGTTGTTACGCGGCATAACAAACCGGGGGTATTCACTATGTCTGACATATCGCCTGAAGTGCGTGTAAAGCACTGGGCAAAAACCAAGAACCTGACGATTATCACCCTGATAATCTGGTTTATCTTCTCCTTCGGCGTCCATTGGTTCGCCGATTCCCTAAACAGTTTCACGTTCATTGGCTTCCCGCTTGGCTTCTACATGGCCGCGCAGGGATCGCTGATCGTTTTCGTCGTTTTGATCTTCTGGTTGGCTCGCAGTCAGAACAAAATTGACGAAGAGTTCGGTGTTGCCGAAGACGAAACGAAATAAAGGGCAAGGAGCAGATCAATGAAAAACACTTTTATCGATAATCTGCCCAAGATCTACGGGATGTATACGGGCGGTTTCGTCGCGTTCATCATCCTGATGGCCCTTCTTGAGCAGTATGCGGGCATGAGTGCCGATACCATCGGCATCCTGTTTATCGCTTTCACCGTTTTCATTTATGCCGGTATCGGCTGGCTGTCGCGGACCATGCAGGTCGAGGCCTACTATGTGGCCGGGCGTCAGGTTCCCGCCGTGTTCAACGGTATGGCGACAGCGGCGGACTGGATGTCCGGCGCTTCATTCGTCGCCATGGCCGGCGGTATCTATTTCGGCGGACATGGCTATCTGGCCTTCGTCGTCGGCTGGACCGGCGGTTATGTGCTCGTTGCCTCGCTGATGGCGCCGTTTCTGCGCAAGTTTGGCTGTTACACGGTGCCGGACTTCATCGGTACCCGGTATGGCGGTAATACGGCGCGTCTGCTTGCCGTTATTGTTCTGGTGGTTGCGTCCTTCACCTATGTGACGGCGCAGATCAACGCCACGGGCACCATCGCTTCGCGTGCCTTGCAGATTCCGTTCGAAGTCGGTGTCTGGTTCGGGCTGCTTGGCATTCTGCTCTGCTCGATGCTCGGCGGCATGCGGGCGGTTACCTGGACCCAGGTGGCGCAGTATATCGTGCTGATCATCGCCTACCTGTTGCCGGTGATCTGGATGTCCAACAAGCAGGGTTTCGGCCTGATTCCGCAGTTTGCCGCCGGCGGTGCGGTGCAGGAAGTCATCAAGCTGGAGGCTTTGCATCAGGTGGGAACTTTGTTGCCGACCGAATCTTTCGCCGGCCTCAAGGCATTGACGGTGCATCATGTTGACGCCGGCACCGGCATGGCGGCCTGGAGTTTCGTTACCCTGGCCTTCTGCATGATGGCGGGCACGGCGTCGCTGCCGCATATCCTGATGCGTTATTTCACCACCCCTTCGGTAAGGTCCGCGCGTCAGTCCGTGGCGTGGTCTCTGCTGTTCATTTTCCTGCTTTACTTCACGGCGCCGGCGTTGGCGACTTTCACCAAGCTGCAGCTGCTGAATCCCGATCTGGCGACCGGCATCATCGGCAAGGCCTTTGCCGACGTTCAGTCGCTCGACTGGATTCAGAAATGGAGCAATGTGGGTTTCCTGGCGATCTCCGATAGTAACGGAGACGGCATCCTTCAGATCAACGAGTTCTTCATGCGCGGCGATATCGTCGTGCTGGCGACGCCGGAAATTGCCGGTCTGCCCGCCGTGATCTCGGGTCTGGTGGCGGCCGGTGGCATGGCGGCGGCCATGTCCACGGCGGATGGCCTGTTGCTGGCCATTGCCAATGCTCTGTCGCACGATCTGTACTACAAGATCGTCGATCCGTCGGCCGACACCAGGAAACGGCTGATCGTCGCCCGTATCCTGCTGATCATTCTCGGCGCGGCCGGTGCGTTCGTCGCCAGCCTCAAGCTGACCAGCATCCTCGGGGCGGTGGCCTGGGCCTTCGACTTTGCGGCCTCCGGTCTGTTCTTCCCGCTGGTCCTTGGTGTCTGGTGGAAACGTGCCAACACCCAGGGTGCGATCGCCGGCATGGCGCTCGGATTCCTGGCCGGGACAGCGTATCTGGTCAATATCCAGTGGCTTGGTGGCGAAGTGTGGTTTGGCATCGACCATCTGCGGTTTGCCATCATCGGTATGCCGGTAAGCTTGATCGCGATGGTCGTGGTCTCGCTGATGACGCCGGAACCCGATGCGGAAACGCAGCGCATGGTCGACGATATGCGCATTCCGAAGGGCGATACGGTTCTTTCCGCGACGCACTAATCCGGAAATACCATCGTTATACTCGGGGCGAAGCCAGTCTTCGCCCCGATTTTTTTTGTCTTCTTTTGGAACCGGCGCCGGTCAGGGATTCCCGCCGCCCAGGCCCGGTACGCTCTCGCCCCGGACCTGATAGGAATTACCGCGAAACAGCGCCACGATATTGCCATCCGCGCCGCTAACGGTGACGTCATAGATGCCGGTACGGCCGCCGCGCGATCGTTTTTCCGCCACCGCCGTAAGTTCCTCGCCCAACGGGACCGCGGCCGAAAAGCTGATATTGCAGGAAATTGCCAGCGTCGCCCTGTTCTCGCTGTTAGAGGCATAGGCAAAGGCCGTATCGGCCAGCGCAAAGATCATACCGCCATGACAGACACCGTGACTGTTCAGCATGTCGTCGCGTACGGTCATGGTGGCGCGGGCATAGTGGGGTCGGACCTCTTCGATCCGCACACCCCAGGACCGGGCCGCATTGTCGGCCGCATACATGCCCTCGGCCACGGATTTCGTGAAATCGTTCCCGCCGGTCACTTTGCCCGATCCTCTCTGATCGCCCGCCAGACTCGCTCCGGCGTGGCGGGCATCATGATGTTCTGGACACCGATGGCGTCGACCACGGCGTTCATCACCGCCGCCGGGGCGCCGATCGTTCCCGGCTCGCCCACCCCCTTGGCGCCCAGCGGATTATGACTGTTGGGGATGGCGGCGTCATGCAGTGAAAATGCGGGAATATCGTCGGCGCGCGGCATGGCGTAATCCATCCAGGAACCGGTCAATAGCTGGCCGGACTCGTCGTAATGGACGCGTTCCAGCAGCGCCGCGCCGATGCCCTGGGCGATGCCGCCATGAAGCTGTCCCTCGACGATCGCGGGATTAAGCCGCGTGCCGGCATCGTCGGTGCCGGTAAAGGCCAGGATTTCCACCTGGCCGGTATCGGGATCGACCTCCAACTCGCAGGCATATGCACCGTTGGGAACTGAAACATGGTTGCCACTGAAATCCGCCGAACCGGCGCAGCCGTTAAGCTCGGCCGGCGGCATTCGCCGGGCCAGATCGGCAAGGGCAATGGAAATATCGGTGCCCCGCACGGTGAATTTGCCCGCGCCATATTCTATGTCCGCCGTCGCCGCTTCCATTGCCTCGCCCGCATGGGGGCGCAGTTTTTCGATCATGTCGTCGGTGGCGTGGAAGATGTTGATGCCGGCGATCTGCAATGCCGAAGAGCCACCGGTCGCCGTGGTGCGTGCCGGCATATCCTCGCTGTCGCCCAGGCGCACGCGGATCTGATCGGCATCGATGCCCAGTTTGCCGGCGACGATCCCGGCGAAGCTTGTCTCCAGCCCCTGGCCGATATCCTGCGCGCCGGTTCGGATGGCGACGATTCCGTCGGGTTCCAGCGTCACGCTCGCGGTATCTTCGGGTACTCCGCCACTGATATGCAGATACATGCCCAGCCCAAAACCGCGCAACCGTCCGGCCGCGGCGGATTGCGCCCGGCGCGCCGCGAAACCCGGCCAGTCCGACGCGGCAAGGGTCCGTTCCAGGATTTGCGGGAAGTCCGCGTCCTTCCAGACCATGCCGGTGGCCGCGGTGCAGGGCATCTCCGCCGGTCCTGCCAGATTGCGGCGGCGCAGTTCCATACGGTCGATACCGGTCTCGCGAGCTGCCTTGTCGACCAGCCGTTCCATTAAAAGCACGGATTCCGGTTTGCCGGCGCCTCTGTATGCGTCGGTGGGCGCGGTGTTGGTGTATACCCCGCGCACGGTCGCCGCCAGTATGCCGATGCGGTAGGCCGAACCGATGGTCTTGGCGAAACCGGTCGAGATCGTGAGGGTGGCAAAGGCCGAGCAATAGGCGCCCAGATTGCCGTGGGTCAGCAATTCCAGACCCAGGAACCGGCCGTCCGCATCCAGCGCCAGCGTGGCCTCGCTGACATGGTCGCGGGCGTGGGCGTCGGCCAGCATGCTCTCGCCGCGCGTCGCCACCCAGCGCACCGTCCGTCCGGTCAGGCGCGCCGCCGCCAGCACCGCCACCTGTTCGGGATAGGCCACCAGCTTCATGCCGAAACTGCCACCCACATCGGGCGTTACCACGCGCAGTTTTCCTGGTTCGATATCCAGGCTTGCCGCGACCAGCCCACGCATGAAATGGACGCCCTGGGTCTGGGTTTGCAGCAGGTAAGTCTTGTTGGCGCCGTCGTACGACCCGATGGCCGAACGGGCCTCGATCGGCGCGGCGACCACCCGATTGTTGATTTCGCGAATCGTGACACGGTGGGCCGCGCCTGCCATGGCGGTCCTGGTCGCGGCTTCGTCGCCCAGTTTCCAGGTGAAGGCGATCTCGTCGCTTAGCGCCGGATCGGTTTGCGGCGGTTCCTCTTCATAATCGATCATGATCAACTCGCCCGCGTCAGCCGCCTGTTCCGCCGTATCCGCCAGCACCAGCGCCACGGCTTCGCCGGCGAAGCGGACCCGGCCAAGGGCCAGCGCATGGCGATCGGGCTCGAAGAAGGGTGTCCCGTCGAAGCTGTTCATCGGCATGGGGGTGCGCATCGGCTTGACGCCGGCAGCGGCGAGATCTGCCCCGGTCAGCACGGCGACCACGCCGGGCGCGGCGGTGGCGGCTGCCGTGTCGATCGCCCCGATCCGCGCATGGGCGTGGGGCGAGCGGACGAAGACGCCATGCAGGCAGCCCCCGGCCGGTAAATCCTCGACGAAGCGGCCTTGTCCCTTCAGAAACCGGTCGTCCTCGAGCCGGCCTTGCGATGTCTTTGTCATTAAATCAATTGTCCGAATTGGAAATCATGCGTCCGGCGCTTAGCGTTCTGATCGCCGCGCAGGCAGCGCCGTAGCCGTTGTCTATGTTGCAGACCGTCACGCCCGGCGCGCAGGAGACCAGGCAGGCGGCCAGCGCGGTTTCGCCGTCGCGGGCCATGCCGTAGCCGGTGGAGGTCGGCACCGCGATCAGTGCGCCGGGCACCAGCCCGCCCAGGACGCTGGGCAGCGCCGCATCCATGCCGGCAACCGCAATCACGACGGGATGGCGCTTGATTTC
>JAOUMF010000203.1 GCA_029881615.1 Alphaproteobacteria bacterium
ATCATCCGGATGGACCGCTGGGGCAGGTCTTCAAGGCGTTTCCCTTCTGGCGGTTCAATCGGGTCGGGGTTGTGGGGCTGGGTACGGGCGCCACCGCTTGTTATGCGCGCAAGGGGCAGGACTGGATATTTTACGAGATCGACCCGGTGGTCGCACGGATCGCCCGTGACGAGAGGTTCTTCACGTATCTTTCCGATTGCGCGCCTGCCGCGCATGTTGTTATCGGAGACGCTCGCCTTTCGCTGCAAGCAGCTTCCGATGGATATTTCGATCTGCTAATTCTGGATGCGTTTTCATCAGACGCCATCCCGATTCATCTAATGACGGCCGATGCCTTTGCGATTTACCGGCGCAAGCTGGCGCCGGGTGGCGTGATACTGGTCCATATTTCCAACCGTTATCTGGATCTGGAACCGGTGCTTGGCCGTATCACGCTGGAGACAGGCTTTTTCGGGGTGGTTCAGAATCACGAGGAGGGCACGAATGCGGCCATGCTGCGCTATCCCTCGATCTGGGTGGCGATGGCGCGCAGTCCAGGTGATATCGCCGAACTGGCGCCCGATATGCGATGGGAACCGCTACGCGGCGCCAAGGCGGCGTTGTGGACGGATGACTATGTCAATGTCCTGGCGACCATAAGGTCCGCGAGGGATAGGCCGCTCGACGTCGACAGCAGGTAAAAATACAGCGCGAACATTAATCGTTACGATAGTGGAAGTTTCATCGGCCAGGTCAGTAACCCACCTTCGCGCCGGCCGCGATGTTAGTATAGAGGTAGGCATAATAGGATTGTATTAGTTCGGGCGCGGCGCTGCATCGTATGAAGGCGCCGCCGCAAAGGCCACGAAACATCGAGTTCACCCGAAAATACTGTCCGCTGTCGAGCCGTGCCTGGTCAAAGACAAGTCCCGCCAGATAACTCAGATCCAGATTCGGCGGGTTAACGCTAACAGGGCCATAGGTGCTGTGCAGTAGGTAGGGTGTTTTGTAAAGGGGATCGGGCACGTCGTCTCGAAAACCAATTTCCTCGAAATCGCGGAGCAAGGGCGGTACGTGATCGCCAAACATTGCAAACAGCATCGGATCGCCCTTTTTATCCTGATCTTCGATAAACTTGGATACTTTCGTCGAGAACTCGTTTTGTCGTCTAAAATATTCTTGTACTGCCGGTGTTCCGACCGACTCGTCCACAAAGAGTCCGTTTCTCTTATTCGCGTATGGCATGTGTAGATCGTAGGAAACCGCGAAGATAAAAGTGGGCTCTGGTTCATCCCGGAGAATCTGATCGATCGCGTTAAGGACCATGCCGTCGGCTGTGCCATCGGCCTTCCCATATCGCGCGTCAATGTCCTTGTCATCCAAGAACTGATCGAACCCGAGGTCGAGGTATTTTGCGCGTGCATTGAATATGTAATTTCCGCGTGCCGCGTATACGGCGATGGTCTTATACCCCAGCTTTCGGAATGCCCTTGCGATAGTCCAGGTATTGCTGTCAGCGAGGATAAATGGCCGGGGGGCGGACCAACTGAATAGTGGGCCGGGAATTCCGGTCAGGAAAGTATATTCGGAATTCCAGGTTCTGCCGCCGGCAATGTGGACGCGGATCAGGCCACTGGCGCGGTTTTTTGCGGTGCCGGCCCGCAGTCCGGCGAGCGGGTCAGCGCGAAAGTCAGCGCGCAGAGTCAAAGGGTCGATCATCGACTCGGCCAGAACCGAGACGACGTCTGGCCGCACGCAGTAATCATCGCAGTCCAGCGGGGGCAAACGTTCTGCAAGTTCCAGAATATTGGAAGGGTCTCCCTTGATCATGCGCGTGAACAATCCGGGATTTGTCGCGGTAAGATACAGATGGTTGAACAGGCCGCGTTTGATCTGCTCGCCCATATCCCATTCATGCTGTTCGATCGCCACGCCACGCATTACAGCCGCCACGCCATCCTTGCCGTAATGCATAGTTAAAGCCATGACGCTAACGGCCAGAACCATTGCCGCGCGTATCCGCGGCGGGAAGAGTATCTCTGGTTTGCGGTTGTTTGACAGGGCGAAGACAGCGAGGCCGGTTCCCAGTACCGCTCCGACTATCATGATTCCTGAGACAAACAGCGGAAAACTAAGATTGGTAAAGATTAAACCGGTGACTCTGATATCAGCGATTGCCAGATAGAAATGGGCAGGGAGAAGATAGCTGTTCCATTGATAATAGATCATATAGTTGGTCAAGTAGACAATCGCACAGAGCAGCCATGTGATTACCGTCGAGAATCTTGGATTTCGGCTTATCGCTAATATCAGAGAGAAGAAAAGAACCGCAGGTATTGCATTGAACAGGAATTGGCCAAAAACGATAAATCGCCAATCAGTCGGTGTCGTCAGCATGTCCATCGCGGTAACTGCCAGCACCAGTAATAAGAGAGGTATGCGGGTTTTCTCCCAAATCCATCTCCGGTCATTTTCCCTCCCCATCGTATTGCAGCCTTTGCGGTTATATCTTGGCATCATTTCCAGTTATGGATAGCAGGCAAGCAATTTAGAAATAGTAAAGGTAATTTCCGATGCGATAAAGCCAGATGAAGACATGTTGGCGCCTGCCATGGCTTTCCGGGTTCTCAGTTCTCCTTGCGGCCTAGATAATATTTTTGGTTGGCGCGGGATGGGCGTTGGTGATCGCACAGAAAGATCAGGGCGGGTTTATAGGGGCTGGGCAGGGTCCCGTTCCCTGGTGGTCCAGCAGGCTTTCTGGCAACTTTGGATAGTCTTTCTGTTTCAGTCCAATTGCCGAGGGATAATTGTAGTGTTGTTTGCTTTCAGTTCAGACCTCGATCTTTCGTCGTCGAGGCAATCAAGACGGATCAGTGCAATACCCAGACCGTCGCGGGACGAGCGCATCTCGCCGGCTTCCTTGTCGTCGAGCATCAGTGGGGTGCCGGCCGGCGGCGCCGTACCCTTGATGGAGACCGGCATCAGGCGTTTTTTGATCAGGCCGCGATATTTTGTCCGGGCTGTCAGTTCCTGGCCCATATAGCAGCCTTTTTCCCAGTCGACACCGTTCAGCGTATCGAAGTTCGCCTCCAGCAGAATGGTTTTGTCGACCACCATGTCTTTAGTGCCATCGGGCAGGCCCAGGCCAATCCGCATGGCATCGTAATCATCGGGCGTGGCGGCGGCAAAGCCAGGCGGCTCCAGGATTTCCGCCACCCGCGCAGTCGGCAGTATCGCGCGTGCTCCGGCCGCAGGCAGTCTTGGGTCCATATAGATCGCGCCGCCTTGCCAGTTACAGCCCGCGCCGGCCTCTTCCGCCAGTCCCAGTGCCGCGGCGGTTCCCTCGCCCCATAGTGCGACGACCGAGAATTCGGCCGCAACGCCAAGCGTTATATTTGCCCGCAGCTTGTATTTGCTGAGCCGCTTGCCGAAATCCATCAACCGATCGCCGCCCTCGCAGTCCAGATGCAGGGTTTCACCGATCTCGATCATGAAGAAGTCGTGTAGGTATTTCCCCTGCGGCGTCAGGAATCCGGCCCAGATCGCGCGTTCGGCGTTCGCCCGCATGACGTCGTTGGAAACCAGTCCCTGCAGGAATTCACGCCGGTCCTGGCCGCCAACCGTTATCAGCCCGCGATGATTCAGGATGCTGTATGATAGTTCCGCCATTGCCCCATCTTCTTCCTTCTGTTACCGAACAGATAGTGCCCGTCAGCGGTTTCGGCAAGCGTGTGGCGGAGCAGATCGAGGAAACGGTTTTTTGTACGGCGAAGAGGGATTACGTTATGGTTTGGCAACGTTATCTCTCTGAACGGTCATGCCGGCCGCTGACGAAGGAGAAATTCGAAAATCATGACTGAACATTTCGATCTGGTAATTCGTGGCGGTACCTGCCTGACTCCGTCGGGGCGCGTTGAGGCGGATATCGGCGTGCGCGGCGGACGCGTGGCGGCGATCGGCCAGTTGGGAGATGCCAACGCCGCCGAGACGCTGGACGCAAAGGGGCTGCATGTGCTGCCTGGCGTGATCGACAGTCAGGTGCATTTCCGCGAGCCCGGCAACGAGCATAAGGAAGATCTGGAATCCGGCACCCGGGCGGCCGTTCTGGGGGGCGTTACCGCGGTCTTCGAAATGCCTAATACCAGCCCTTCAACCACCACTGGCGCGGCGCTTGAAGACAAGATCGACCGCGCGACCGGCCGCGCCTGGTGCGACTTTGCCTTTTTCGTCGGCGCCGCGGCGGAAAACGTTAACCGCCTGGCTGGGCTGGAACAGCTTCCCGGTTGCTGCGGCATCAAGATTTTCATGGGGTCATCCACCGGCAATCTTCTGGTGCGTGAAAAGGGATTGCTGCGCGAGGTGTTGCAGCGCGGTCGCCGGCGCATCGCGATCCATGCCGAGGATGAAGATCGGCTTGAGGAACGTTTCGAATATGCCCGCGACGGCAGGAAACCCTATTGCCATCCGATCTGGCGCGACGAACAGACAGCCATCCTGGCAACGGAAAAAATCCTTTCCCTGGTGCGTGAGACGCGGCGGCGCATACATCTGCTGCATGTCACTACCGGGCAGGAGATGGCCCTTCTGGCCGAACATAAAAATCTGGTGACGGTTGAGGCGACGCCCCAGCATCTCACGCTGGCCGCGCCCGATGCCTATAACCGGCTGGGGACATTGGCCCAGATGAACCCGCCGATCCGCGACGAGAAACACCGTGATGCGCTGTGGCGGGCGCTGGCCGACGGCATCGTAGATGTGATCGGTTCCGATCATGCGCCGCATACGCTTGAGGAAAAGGGCAAGCCCTATCCGGAAAGCCCGTCCGGTATGCCGGGCGTGCAGACTCTCGTGCCGATCATGCTGGATCATGTTAGCCAGGGGCGCTTGACGCTGGAACGGTTCGTCGACCTTACCTCTGCCGGCCCGGCCCGCGTCTATAACGCCGCGCGCAAGGGCCGTATCGCGGCGGGGTACGACGGGGACTTTACCATTGTCGACCTCAAGGCGAAAAAGACCATCGAGAACAGCATGATGGCCAGCAAATGCGGCTGGACGCCCTTTGAAGGCATGACGGTAACGGGTTGGCCTGTTGCCACCGTTGTTCGCGGCAATATCGTCATGCGCGATGGCGCGGTTCAAGGCACCCAGATTGGCGGCGCGGTGCGCTTTCACGACACCGGGGGCTGAAGGCCGGTTATCGGAGTCAG
>JAOUMF010000204.1 GCA_029881615.1 Alphaproteobacteria bacterium
TACATCTGGTTGTCTGGACTCCGGTAATAATTGGTCTGTCAGTTCTGTTATTGCACCCGATGAAGGCATTGATGGTTGCCTTGCAGTATCAACACAGGGCTGGCGAGGGTGGCCGGAATACCTTTAAATAGATTCGTCGCCGGTTTATCGGCCAACGGCAATCGCACGAACGGTGTGAATTAGACGTGCAGTTTCGACCTACATTATGGCCGACCCTGATCGCCATTCCGGCGATCGCGATTCTCGTTGTTTTTGGCTACTGGCAGGTTCAACGCCTGCAGTGGAAGACAGAGTTGATCGCGGAACGGCAAATTCGCGCCGCGGCGCCCCCGATTCCATTGCCGACCGACATTCGGATAGCCCCCGAAGATCTGATTTTCCGCCGGGTCAAGCTATCCGGTTACTACATGCATGAATCAGAGTTGCATTTGCTCAATCAGGTGCGTGATGGGGTGCCCGGCATTAACCTCTTCACTCCGTTCGTTCGATTGGATGGCGGCGGTACATTGCTGGTCAATCGCGGCTGGGTCCCCATGAATTGGCCGGGAACTCCGGTCCAGGGGGACGATCTAGCCATCGTCGAAATTACCGGTGTCGTGAGGTCGGAAAACCTGCCGGGTTGGCTGACACCAGCCAACGAACCGGGAAGGAATGCCTGGTATTTCGTCGATCTGACCGACATGTCGCTGGCCGCCGGAATTTTACCATTCACAGACTATTACATTTACGCCACGGGCGAAAAGAACCTGTCCACCGAAGCGGTGCCGGAATTGGCCCCCATTCCCAACGAATGGCGCGTCGACCTGCCGAACAATCATTTGATGTATGCGATTACCTGGTTTTCGCTGGCCGGCATACTGTTCGTGATCTACGTCGTTTACCATAGCGGGCGACGCGATCCCGATGACGACTGATCGAAACTCAAACATAACCGCGCCCTACAGGCGGCTGGAAGAAATTTTCCGGCGCTGTGCACTGATTGGCGAAGCCACCGGCATGCTGGGCTGGGATGCCTCCGTCAATATGCCGCCCGGTGGTGCAGCCGCCCGCGCCGAACAGATGGCCACGCTGCGGGTTATGTCGCATGAGCTGTTGGCCGACCACGCGGTTGGCGCCCTGTTGGAAGAAGTTTCCTCGATAGTGGGGCAGCTGGATCCGTGGCAGGCCGCCAACTTTCGGGAAATGCGCCGGGCCTGGCTTCATGCGACCGCCGTTCCTGGCGATCTGGTTGCCGCTCGGTCCCGGGCAGCCGCCGCTGCCGAGACCGCATGGAGAGGCGCGCGGGCAGACGCGGATTTTTCCGCCCTGCAGCCTTTTCTCGAAGAAGTCCTCGCGTTGACACAAAAGGCGGGCCAGGCAAAGGCAGAAGCCTTGAATCGGCCAGTATACGATGCGCTGATGGATGAATACGAACCCGATGCCGACAGCGCGCGGGTGGTTTCTATTCTTGAAGACTATGCGGCCTTTCTGCCGGAACTTCTCGATGCCGCCTTGGCTCACCAGGCCCGCATGCCGGATCCGCTTCCACCCGCCGGCCCCTTTCCAATCCCCGTTCAGCGCGTGCTCTGCCGCCAAATGGCCGAGACCGTGGGCATCGATTTCAACAGTGCGCGGCTGGATGAAAGCCTGCATCCTTTCTCCGGCGGAGTGCCCGAGGACAGCCGTATCACCACGCGATATCACGACGATGGTTTTATCGATTCGATGATGGGCGTGCTGCACGAATCCGGCCATGCAATGTATGAGCGCGGTCTGCCGGCGGCATGGCGTTATCAGCCGGTCGGCGACGCACGGGGCATGACCCTGCATGAAAGTCAGTCCCTGATGATTGAAATGCAGATCTGCCGATCGCGAGAGTTTTTCGAGTGGGCGGCACCGGTGATTGCACACGCTTTCGCCGCCGAAGGCCCGGCCTGGACGCCCGCTAATATGCACGGTCTTGCCATAAGGGTTGAGCCCAGCCTGATCAGGGTAGAAGCCGATGAGGTCACATATCCCGCGCATATCATCCTGCGAACCCGCCTGGAACGCGCGATGATTGACGGTGACCTGGCGGTATCCGATCTTCCGGGGGCCTGGAACGATGGGATGGTGGCCCTGCTTGGCATCCGGCCGCCGAACGATCGTGTCGGTTGCTTGCAGGACATACACTGGCCGGATGGCGCGTTCGGGTATTTCCCCACATACAGTCTTGGCGCGATGGCCGCGGCGCAATTGGCCGCTGCGGCGCGGGCCGCGGACCGGGAAATCATGCCGGCGATCGCCAAGGGTGACTTCGGGCCATTGATGGCGTGGTTGCGGCCTAACGTTCATAACAAGGCGTCCCTTCTGTCGACCGATGCATTGCTGATCGAGGCAACAGGCCAACCGCTTGGGGCGGAAGCCTTCAAGGATCATTTGCGTCGGCGTTATCTGGGGGCATGACTCGCCTTGCCTGTACGATGCCCTGCCGTTAGTTTGGGGCGGTTTACGAATTAGGATGGAACAAGGCGTGCGCTATATCAGCACAAGGGGTGAAGCCCCTATCCTGGAGTTTGACGAGGTCCTGCTGGCGGGGCTCGCCACGGATGGTGGGCTTTATATCCCCGAATCCTGGCCACAATTTTCCGCCGACGAAATTCGCGCCATGCGCGGGCTTTCCTACGTTGAACTGGCAACCCGTATCATGCAGCCTTTTCTGGGCGGCCGGATCGCGGACGATGATTTTGCCGCGCTGGTGCGCGATGCCTATTCCGGATTCGATCACGCCGCCACGGTGCCGCTGAAACAGCTGGACGATAACATGTGGCTCATGGAGTTGTTCCATGGCCCCACGCTGGCTTTCAAGGATGTCGCGCTGCAGTTGCTGGGACGGCTGTTCGATCATGTGCTGACCCGGCGCGGCGAACGCATAACCATCGTCGGCGCCACCTCGGGCGATACCGGCTCGGCAGCTATCGAGGCCTGCCGCGACCGCGACGCGATCGATATCTTTATCCTGCACCCTCACGGGCGGGTGTCGGACGTTCAGCGGCGCCAGATGACCACCGTGCCCTCGGCCAATGTCCACAACATTGCCGTCGAGGGCAGTTTCGACGACTGCCAGGATATGGTGAAGGCGATGTTCGGGAACGCCGATTTCCGCCAGGAAATGCGGCTTGGCGCAGTCAATTCGATCAACTGGGCGCGGATCATGGCCCAGATCGTCTATTATTTCCGTGCCGCACTGGCCTTGGGCGCGCCGGATCGGCCCGTGGCATTCGCCGTGCCGACCGGCAATTTCGGTAATGTATATGCCGGTTACGCCGCAAGGCAGATGGGCCTTCCAATCGACCAGTTCGTGATCGGGTCCAACCGCAACGATATCCTCACCCGTTTCATTGAAAACGGTTTCATGGAAGCGCGAGAGGTCGAACCCTCGCTGTCGCCCAGCATGGATATCCAGGTTTCCAGCAACTTCGAGCGGTTGTTGTTCGATGCCTGCGACCGGGAGGGCGCGGCCGTCGTGAACAGCATGTCAGAATTCCGTAAAACCGGCCGCATGACCATCCCGCAGGGCGGCATGGCGGAAATCCAGTCGCTGTTCGACGGCCATCGTCTGGATGACAATGAAACGCTGGCGGCCATTGATGCCGAGTACCGGGCCAGTGGCGAGCTGCTGGATCCCCACAGCATTATCGGGGTGGCGGCAGGTCGGGCCAAGGGGCGCAATCCGGCAACGCCAACGGTATCGCTGGCCACGGCGCATCCCGCTAAATTCCCGGAAGCCGTAAAACGCGCCACTGGCGTGCATCCCGAATTGCCAGTCCGCCTTGCAGACCTGTTCGAACGCCAGGAACGATACGACATATTGCCAAACGATCTTGGTGTCGTGATGGCGCATATCAGCGCCCGTGTGGCGGTCAAGGGGGCGGCATGACGGTTCGTCAGACGACGCTGGAGAATGGTTTACGTGTCGTCAGCCACACGATCGATTCGGTAGAAACGGTATCTGTCGGCGTCTTCGTGGATGCCGGCACTCGCAACGAGCCGGCAGAGATCAACGGTGTTGCGCATTTGCTTGAACATATGGCGTTCAAGGGCACCAAGCGCCGGTCTGCACTGGAAATCGTGGCCGAAATCGAAGAGGTTGGCGGCCATCTGAACGCCTATACGTCGCGCGAACATACGGCCTATTACGCCAAGGTATTGAAGGAAGACGCGCCGCTGGCCGTCGATATCCTGGCCGATATTCTGCAGCATTCCACTTTCGAACCGGGTGAACTGGACCGTGAACGCAGCGTCGTGCTGCAGGAAATCGGGCAGGCTCACGATACGCCAGACGATGTGGTGTTCGATCACTTTCAGGCCACGGCCTTCCCTGATCAACCCATGGGCCGGCCGGTACTGGGCGATGCCGAAAGGGTTCGGGGCATGTCGCGCGAGGCGATCATGGGCTATATGAGCAGTGCCTATGGCGCCAGCAGTATGGTGCTTTCCGCTGCCGGGATGATCGAACATGATCATCTGGTTGCGCTGGGTCGGCATCTGTTCCGCGACCTGCCCGATAAAAAACCGCTGGGTGACGAGAAGGTCGCTTATGGCGGTGGCGTGCATCTGGAAGACCGCGAATTGGAGCAGGTGCATCTTACGGTCGGTTTTCAGGGTATCGGGATGCATGATCCCGATATATATGCCGCGAATGTGATGGCTGCGCTGTTTGGCGGCGGCATGTCATCGCGCCTGTTTCAGGAAATCCGGGAGCGCCGCGGGCTGGTTTATTCGATCCATAGTTACTGTTCCAGCTATACGGATTGCGGCCTGTTTGGCATTTATGCGGGTACCGGCGAAGAGGAAATCGAAGAATTGATGCCCGTGCTGACCGATGAAATTCTACGGCTGGCCGATAGTTTGAACGAGGGCGAGGTGCGCCGTGCCCGCAATCAGATGAAGGCAGCAACCTTGATGTCCCTGGAATCGACGTCCGCGCGTGTAGAGCAGATTGGCGAACAGATGCTGGTGTTCGGCAGGCCGTTGCCTATCGACGAGATTGTGGCCAGGATTGACGCGGTCGATATCGAAGCCGTGCGTAATGTGGCGAATCGTATCTTTAAAGGCCGTCCGTCCCTCGCCGCTATCGGGCCGCTGGGGCGCATGATGCCATATGACAGCTTCGCCGAGCGGCTTTCCGCCTGAGTTGAACAGCTATGTGGCCCCTGT
>JAOUMF010000205.1 GCA_029881615.1 Alphaproteobacteria bacterium
CCAGCTTGTCTTGGGCAGCCGCAATTTCCGTGGCCTTGTCTATATTGCTCGCTTCGTGAATGACGGTATTTGGATAAATATTTTCAAGCACCATGGTCAGACCCTGGCGAAACAGGACATGGTCATCGACGATGAGTATCTCCAACCCGCGCATCGCCGCGCCTTGTGCGCTGCCATCAAGGCTGGTTTCCGCATTAACGCCATTTACAGACATTTTAATATTCCCTACCGCCTCTTACCCTTTTGTGTTGCTATCAGGCACTCTTGTGCCGAATTCTATTTTTACGAGTATGCATTTATAGGCTGTTTTCGGTTGAATGTGAATAGCTAAACACAGATGCGCATGTCGATTAAAAAACAAACCGCAGTTGTGCCCTAACTATGATTGGCAGCCGCCGAATATATCGCCACGGCTAGCCTGTAGGGTGTCGGCGTCTCATGTCATTGGCACGGAACGTTCCCGTAACCGTCATATTATCGCGATGATCGCCTCCAGAAGCTCTTGCGGATTTATCGGTTTATGCACGAGAGTGTAGTCGCCGTTCCGAAGCTGTGGAAATGCGTCAATATCGGTGTCGCCAGTTATGATAATGGCTGGAATTTGTTCGTTTATATGCTGGCGTATCCGTTCGACGGCCAAAAGCCCGTTTTCACCGTTACGCAACCGTAAATCAGCTAATATGATATCCGGATGGCGGCCATGCGCACTAATTCGTTCAATGATTTCCTTAATGTGGTAAGCCGGAATGACCTGGCAGCCCCATCTTTCCAGAACGAATTTCGAACCGCGTAAAACCCATTCATCATCGTCTATCAGCGCCACAAGTTTTCCGGCCAGTGCGTGATCCCAGTCGACCCGCGCCGGACCCGGGACCGTATCCGCGGCAACTTCGCGGGTTTGAAGGGCCGTCACCTTGAATGCCGAACCCTTGCCTGGTTCGGACCTGACTTCGACGCGATGATCCAGCAACCGGATCAACCGGTCCACGATGGCCAGCCCCAGGCCAAGGCCCATTCGCTGCATCGAATCGGGAACGTCGGCCTGATAGAATTCCCTGAAGATCTTTTCAATGCGGTCCGCGGCGATGCCCCGGCCGGTGTCCCATACCTCGACGGTCAGGGAATTGCCTCGCCGACGTGCGCCGAGCAGGACGCGGCCCTTCGACGTGTTATTCAATGCGTTGGATAGCAGGTTTCGCAATATGCGCTCGAACAATGCCGGATCGGTCGCGATGGTCGCGTTGGCGGGGATAACCCGTAGCGACAGACCCTTCGCTTCGGCCAAGGGCTTGAATTCCGCCTCCAGCTTATCGAACAGCCCGGCGATGGACATCGGGACCAGTTGCGGGTGCACGACGCCCGCGTCCAGCTTGGATATGTCCAGAATTGAATCGAGCAGATCCTCCATGGTGTCGCGGGCGCCTTGCAGAACCTTGATGATCTTGTCGGTGTCGGGCGAGTCGATGTCCCTGGAAAGCAGAGGGAAGAGCAGGGACATCGTATAGAGCGGTTGCCGCAAGTCGTGGCTTGCGGCGGCAAAAAACTTCGTTCGCGCGACCGAAGCTTTTTCGGTTTCTTCCTTTGCCTTGAACAGAGCGCGTTCGGCGCGCTTGCGTTCGTCGATATCGATCACGGTGGTCTGGATTGCCGGCAGGCCGTTCCACCGGATCGGCTGCGACATGCTTTCCAGCCAGAACTGGCGACCGTCTTTTCGGACCGCGCGATATTCGAAGCGGAGGCGTTCGCTGCCATTGTTGAGAAGACGGCCGTGGTTTTCCCGCACCAAATTCCGGTCTTCCGGCGCCACTGTCATTGATACCGTTGCCTTGGCAAGGGCCTCTTGCAGGGTGTCGTATCCGTGGACATCCGCCCAGGCCTGATTGATGAATAGCGGCCTGTCGTCGCCATGGACGATGGTCCCCTGAATCGATCCCTCGGTAAGGTCGCGAAACCTTTGTTCGCTGCCCTCTAGCGCGTCATACTGATTTTCAAGTAATTCCGTGTAACTCACGATCTGGCGCGATAGTTTGTAACCATACGCGGCGACGCCAATGACCATGACGCCGATAAGGCCGCCGATCAGATATTCGAAAAATTTCATCTTTTCGGCGAGCAATATCTGGTTGTTCATATTGACTTCCAGAATCTTATGGGAATCGGCTTCCAACAAGGTCATGTATCGGATGATCTTGGCGTAGATCCTGTCCATGCTGGCCATTTTCACGCCAGCATCATGAAACCGATCGTTCCGGTAGAGCCTGAATAGTTCGTTGGTGACCTTGGTCATTTCGCCGACCAGAAAGTCGACCGTTTCCATATGTTCGCGGAGTTTCAGTGTCTGGGATTTCGCCGGTTTCGTCGGCAAATTTTGGCGCGCTTCGGCCATCAGGGCCCGGAACCGTGCGAGGGTTTCATGGAGGCGGGCCTTTTCGACATCGACATCGCCGGAATCGAAAATGTCGTTGCCTGGCGCGTTGACGGCGGCAATCATCAGTGACAGTTCCACATAACGCTCGAACTGCGCCGACCACTCGCGCTCCGTGCTGACGGAATCGCGATAGATTTCAACGATTTGATGGTGGAGCACCAGGCTTCCCGACAATGTGGCGATATCGAAAGCAGCCAGCAGGAAATAGACGAAATACCAGCGCGGGAATCTGGCGCGCGGTCGCCGGCCTCGCTCGTCGGCTTTAACCGGCCCATTGGGCAACTGGTGTTGTGTATCAACGGTATTCGGGGCGTCGCAGCCCCCGTCGTGATTTTTACTCAACCGATTCCTCGCATGGCCGGGCTTATTTATTTTGCCCGTTTAAGTTGTTCTGTCTGAAAAAAGTCTCTCGAGACTATTGGTAACTGGCTGCGTGCCTATGGTTTCATCCCGAAGATATCGGCTCTCGATAACGCGCGTCGGGATTATCGGGTGAAACAGCGGCCCGGATAAACTGGCTGAAAGTCATATTACCTTGGTTGTAGTGCGTACATCTAATGCCAAATTCCATCTTGGATTGCAATCCGTTAATTTATTCAATCCGCTAGATGGCGGAAATTTTAACAATAAAAACAATAAGATGATTACAAGGTGAGCTTTCCAAGGGTATGAAATAGAGGAGTTAGCAATGCGATCACGATACCTCCCCAAGCTGGGTGGGGCGCTGGCAATTATCGGCTTGGCGGCCGTTGCAGCGCCACCTGGCGAGGCGGCGACCCAAGTCTGTACCAACGAGGTCCGGGCTGATGTCGTCGCCATCGATCAACCGTTTTTTTACAACCGTCTGGGTGCGGTCAACCCCGCCGGCATGATCTACGCGCTACGTCGCGACGTGGTCGATTCCGCCGGTCTGTCAGAGGCGGAAGGCGGCAATCTTGCGGCCGGCGATGTTACCTTGCGCGCCGATAAACGGCCACGCCCCTTGACTCTCAGGGTCAATGCCGGCGACTGCTTGCGTATTGATTTTGAAAACCTGCTTGCGGCCACACCGACCGCCGATCAGCCTGTAACCCGTACTGCGTCGATTCACGTCGCGGGCTTGCAGGTCGTGGGCAGCATCGACGATGACGGCTCCAACGTCGGGGCCAACCGCAGTAGCCTTGTCGGCCCCGGGGAAAAGACCCGTTACACGCTGTTTGCCGAGAAGGAAGGCACCTTCATGCTGTACAGCACCGCTGATAACGCCAGCGGTGAGGGTCTGGGTGGCACGCTCGCCATGGGTCTGTTCGGCGCGGTTAACGTCGAACCCGCGGGCGCCGAATGGTACCGCAGTCAGTTGACCGAGGAAGAGTTGGCTTTTGCCACCGTCGGCGCTCTGCCGACCGGTCAGCCGCAGATCGATTATGCGGCCGTCTATCCGGTTGGTCATAAATCCGCCGGCCTGCCGATCATGAATATGCTGAATGGCAACGAGATTGTTCATTCAGATCTGAATGCCGTTATCACCGGCCCGAACCGGGGCGATTTCCCGGCCGGCACCTATGTTGCGAACCCGGTGAATGAGCCGAACGCGTCAACCCCGCAGGCGCCGGGTCTCGATACCCGCACACGCGAGGAACCGTTCCGTGAATTCACGGTGATCTTCCATGATGAAGTCAAGGCCGTGCAGGCGTTCCCCGGTTTCTACAACGATCCGGTGTTCCGTCATACGCTTGGCAGCGTCAAGGACGGCTTTGCCATCAACTACGGCACGGGCGGCATCGGTTCGGAAATCATCGCGAACCGTCTTGGCGTCGGCCCGATGTTCGAATGCATCGGCTGCAAGTACGAGGAATTCTTCCTGACCTCGTGGGCGGTGGGCGATCCGGCGATGGTTGTCGATATCCCGGCCAATGTGGGTCTGGAAAGCCTTGCTCCCGGACAGGTTCCGCCGGCGGGCGCGGTTGGCCCGAAAGCCTCCAAGGCGTTGTATCCCGACGATCCGTCCAACGTGTTCCATAGCTATATGGGCGATCGGGTGAAATTCCGTCAGCTCCATGTGGGTCCGACGGAACATCATATCTTCCATTTGCATGCGCATCAGTGGCTGTCCAATCCCGACAGCGATGAAGCCCTGTATCTGGACAGTCAGGCCATCGGGCCGGGCAGTGGCTACACCTACGAAATCGCCTACAACGGTTCGGGCAACCGAAATCAGACCGTCGGCGATTCCATCTTCCATTGCCATTTCTATCCGCATTTTGCCCAAGGTATGTGGGCGATGTGGCGTGTCCATGACACGTTCGAGACCGGTACACAGCTGGGGGCCAATGGCGTTCCGGTGCCGGGTTCGCGCGCTTATCCGGATGCGGAAATCACCGCTGGCACGCCGATTCCGGCGATGGTGCCGGTTCCGACCCTGGCGATGGCGCCGATGCCGTCTCCGGTTCAGATCGTCAATGGCGACATCGAAATCGCCGACGTGACCACGAACCCCGGCTATCCGTTCTTTATCCCCGGCAAGGCGGGACAGCGGCCTCCGCATCCCCCGCTCGACACCGAGGACGATGGCGGCTTGCCGCGGCATATGCTGCTGTCGGGCGAGGCTCATACGGTTACCACGCGCCTCGACTTCACCAAGGAAGTTCTGGTTGCCGACGCTATCGAAATTCCCGAGGCCGGTACGGCGGTCGAGCAGACGGCAATGGCATTCCATGCCGCCCGGACGCACGACACCTATACCCCCGAGGGAACTGCAA
>JAOUMF010000206.1 GCA_029881615.1 Alphaproteobacteria bacterium
GCAGACCGTCACGCCCGGCGCGCAGGAGACCAGGCAGGCGGCCAGCGCGGTTTCGCCGTCGCGGGCCATGCCGTAGCCGGTGGAGGTCGGCACCGCGATCAGTGCGCCGGGCACCAGCCCGCCCAGCACGCTGGGCAGCGCCGCATCCATGCCGGCAACCGCAATCACGACGGGATGGCGCTTGATTTCGTCGGCTCGTTCCATCAGCCGCCAGAGGCCGGCGACACCGACATCGAAAAATCCGTTGGCGCCGATATTGTGGAATTCCAGCGTGCGCATCGCTTCACGCGCCGGGCGGCTATCCGACGTTCCGGCAGTTACCACGGCGACGAGGGGGGCTGTGGGCGGTGCGGGGGTGAAGCGGAAAAAGGCGGTGTGCGACGCCGCATCGTAATCCATATCCGCGGGCTGGGTCGCGTCGAGGGCGGCGAACTTGGTCTCGTCCAGGCGGGTTAGCAGGAAGGGATGTTCGCGTTCGGCGATCTCGGCAAGAATATGACTGATCTGAGTCACTGTTTTTTGCGCGCAGAAGATCGTCTCGCCGAAGCCGAGCCGGTCATGGCGGTCGTAGTCGATATTGATGTCACGCGGGCTCATTGGGGTGTTTGATCCTTGTTGCCGACGAAGGCGCTGCCGCGCCGGTAAGTGATGATCTCGGTCTTGCCGCCGTCCAGATCCGGCCGCTGCATGTTTAATTCGGTGATGAGCGCGGCTTTGAGGTCGGGTGTCAGCCTTGCGATGGTTTCTTCGTCCAGTTCAATGACAATGCCTTGTCGGCGCAGGCGGCAGCGCACCGTTTTCGGCGCCAGTGTCTGTTTCAGCCATTCCTCGATCTCGTCGATCATGACCAGGGCAGCCGGCTCGATGCGCAGGCCGGTTTCGATGCGGCTGGACAGGCAGGGCGACGAGGGCAGGGCAGCAAGCTCAGGCAGACCCAGCGTCCGGGCCAGTGCCCGCACGTCGGACTTGGTGAAACCGGCTTCGACATAGGGGTGGCGTACATTGTTTTCGGCCGCCGCGCGCAGGCCGGGGCGGTAATCCCCCAGATCGTCGCGGTTCGCGCCGGACAATACTTTATCGCCCGGCATCGCGGACAGCAGGCCATAGAGATTCGACTTGCAGAAATAGCAGCGGTTCACTGGATTTGCGCGATAACGTTCGTCGTTGAATTCGCCGGCGTCTGCCAGCTCCAGTCGCCAGTCCTCCTCGGCTCCGCGCGCCTTCACTCGTTCGGTTGCCGCGCGCGGCACGGCGGGCGAGACCGCGTGGACCATCCGTACCGCATCGCGACCCAGGGTGCGGTGGGCGAAGCTGGCCAGCGTCATGGAATCGACTCCGCCGGAAACCGCGACGGTGGCCTGGCCCAGTTCACGAAGGGTCGCGGCGAGTCGGTCCGCCATGGCAGCGGCAAGGGGGGCGGCATCATTGCCCATCGGGATCATGCTCCTGAACGGCCTTCGTCTCGGCCTCATAGCGCTTTCGTTGGCGGGCGGAAACCCCCGATGTGGCGGCCAGCGTGTCCATCTCTATCTTGGCGGTGACGCCGGACGGGCGATATGCACGTTTTACCGACAGGCCGTCGGCGGTTACCGCCTCGCGGCCGACCATCATGCGCGATTGGGTGGACCGGCGCAGGCCGAGCGTCATCGTTTCGTCCAGAACCAGCGCGGCGATTTCGTCCGCCTGGTCCGGCGAGGCCAACACCTGCAGGGCGGTTCCCATGCGGCCCTTTTTGCCAAAAACCGGCCACTGACAGACATCGATCACGCCCGGCGCCGCGCGCAGATGGTCGATGGCGGCGGCCAGATCTTCGGCGGTCTGGTCATCGATCTCGCAACGCAGGACTTCGACGCTATCGCCCGCCATGTATTCAGGGGGCGGACCGTAGAGGGTGGCGCGCAGGATATTGCTGCGCCCGGCGAATTTGCGTGTGCCGAAGCCGATGCCCGCGCCGATCAGGCCGCGAGGCGTGGAATCGGCCTCCTGGGATACATTCAGATAACGCAGAATGGCCGCGCCCGTCGGGGTGATGCGCTCGCCTTCCTCGCCGTCGTCGACGAAGGCATAGCCCTTTAAAAGCTCCAGTACCGCCGGGGCCGGAACGGGCAGGAAACCATGGGCCGTGCGCACCTGCCCGCGCCCTCGCGGTAGCGGCCCGACAGTCCAGATACAGGGTGCGAGCGCGGTGACAATGGCGGCGGCCGACAGGATATCGACGATTGAATCCACCGCGCCGACTTCATGGAAGGAAACCTCGTCGATATCCTTTCCATGAACCGCCGCTTCGGCCTCGGCCAGCAGCTTGAAGATGCCCAGCGCCGCCTCGCGAACGTCGGCTTCCAGCGGTGCCCGTTCCAGCCGGCCGCGAATATCGCGCCAATGGGTATGGGGATGGTCCCGGCCACTGCCTTGCGGCATCTCCACAAGAAACCGCGACCCGGTCAGAATTCCGTCGCCATGTGGTTCGCGTCCGATTTGCAGGTCAGCCGGCAGGTCCATGGCGGCAATCGCCGCCTCGCAGCGCGGCCACAGATCGGGCCGTGCGTCCAGCATCGCGGCGGCGAACATATCCCCGGCCACGCCGCCCACGGCATCCAGATGGATCTCCGTTACCGGTAATTCCGCGATGTCGTCAGCCACGTTCTGGGTCCCAATCTCTACCGTGTTTGTTGGACGCGCATTTATTCGCCCCCGGTTTACAGCGAAATCCGACCCTTGAACAGGATGATGGTTGGGGCGGCACGCTGTATTCTCCCCTCTCGCTTTTTTGTCCCCGCCGATGCTAGAACGCAATCATGACAATATACGATAACCCGCGCGCGGGGGGCGACGGCCCGCGCTTGTTCCGAACCTCGGCGGATCGGCCGATGGCGATGCTGCAGCAGTGTCCCGCCTACGAGGCGACGCCGCTGTGCGATATGGCTCCGTTGGCGGTGGCGCTGGGTGTCGGGTCATTGCGGGTCAAGGACGAAACCGGACGAATGAACCTGGGCAGCTTCAAGGCGCTGGGCGGCGCCTATGCGATCGCGCAGATGATCGCCGACGCCGCCGGTTCCACCGACATGGCGGGCGCGCGGGCCAGGCTGGTCGCGGCGGGCATGACCTTCATCACCGCCAGCGCGGGCAATCACGGGCTTTCGGTCGCGGCCGGGGCGCGGGTGTTCGGCGCCCGCGCGGTAATCGTGCTGTGCGACGCCGTGCCCGAAGGCTTTGCCAACCGGATCCGCGCGATGGGGGCCGAGGTTGTGCGCGTGGCGGGAACCTATGAAGACAGCGTCGCCCATGCGATTTCGGCCGCCGACTCGAATGGCTGGCTGTTGCTGGCCGACGGAACCTGGGAAGGTTATGTGGAGCGTCCCGCCCTGGTCATGGAGGGCTATACCGTGCTGGCCGAGGAAATCCGCGCGGCCTTCGCGGCAAGCGGCGATTGGCCGACTCATGTATTCCTGCAGGCCGGGGTTGGCGGATTGGCGGCGGCCGTGGCCGGGCATATTCGCGATCACTGGGCCAAACAGCCGATTATCATCGTGGTCGAACCGGACGCGGCGCCGTGCCTGATGGCGAGCGTGAAGGCCGGACAACTGACCAGGGCCGAGGGGCCGATGTCGAACATGGGTCGCCTGGACTGCAAGGATGCGTCCCTGATCGCGTTCTCGGCATTGCGCCGGGATGCGGACAAATTCATGACGATCACCGACGGCGAGGCAAAAGCGGCCGAAGACACATTGTCGCGGCAGGGCATCGCCACCACGCCCAGTGGCGCCGCGCCACTGGCGGGGCTGATGGCCATGAAACCAGGCCCGGACAGCCGCTGTCTGCTGATCGTATCGGAAGGCCCCGAAGGGGACTGAACACTTAAAGCATAAAAAGAAATTGGCGGAGAGGGTGGGATTCGAACCCACGGTACCCGCAAAGGCACAACGGTTTTCGAGACCGCCCCGATCGACCACTCTGGCACCTCTCCGCAGGTGAGTTGTTCTCACGGGCGCGGCGAACCTAGCGAAAAGCATTCGGCGCCGCAAGCGGTGAAAATAGCTTATATGTCGATATTGTATCGGCCAGCCCCGATCACCAGATAGCCTAAAGGTCGAAATGTTGTCGGCTTGGCGCGATTTCGCACTCGATTCATGGAATTGGCGGTTGACTTGGCCGTGCGCGTGAATATAGTGCCGCCACGTTGGATGCGGGCCTACGGATGGCCCGCCTTTTGGTTTGCCCCGCCATGCGCGGGCTTCTGCATACGAAAGCTGGACGGATGTACGCAGTTATCAAGACAGGCGGCAAGCAATACAAGGTCGCCAAGAACGATGTAATTTTGGTGGAAAAGCTGGCGGGCGATGCCGGCGCCGCCGTGGAACTCGACGAGGTTCTGCTGGTTGGCGACGACAAGGGTCAGACCGTCGGTTCGCCGCTGGTCGATGGCGCGCATGTCGCGGCCACCGTGCTGGAACAGACTCGCGGCGAGAAGATTATCGTCTTCAAGAAAAAGCGGCGTCAGAATTATCGCCGCAAGGCCGGTCATCGTCAGGATCTGACGGCCCTGAAGATCATCGATATCGTGACCGGTGGCAAGAAAAAGGCAGCCAAGGCTGCTGAGCCGAAGGCGGAAGCCAAGCCGGTTGCGCCGAAGGCGGAAGAGAAGAAAGCCGCGCCGAAGGCTGAAGCGGCCAAGGCCGCGCCGAAGAAGGCGGAAGCCAAAACCGAGGCGAAACCGGCGGCGGCGAAGAAGCCCGCGGCCAAGAAAGCCCCGGCGAAGAAGCCCGCCGCGAAGAAGACTGAGGAGTAACGATCGATGGCACATAAAAAAGCAGGCGGCAGTTCCCGCAACGGTCGCGACTCAGCGGGTCGCCGCCTTGGCGTGAAGAAATTTGGTGGTGAAGTTGTCATTCCCGGCAACATCATCATTCGTCAGCGCGGCACCAAGGTGCATCCTGGCGACAATGTCGGCATGGGCAAGGACCACACGATCTTTGCGACCAGCGAAGGCCGCGTGAAGTTTCACAAAACTCGTCTGCGCACCACCGTGTCGGTAGAGCCGACCCCGTTGGCTGCTGAATAATACCCCGGTGGGCACCCCACCGACGGTGGCGCCCATCGCTGGACCGAGATTACGGAGGAGGGAGATGGGCAGTCATCTCCCTCTTTTTCATGCTTCCTCCGTTG
>JAOUMF010000207.1 GCA_029881615.1 Alphaproteobacteria bacterium
CTATGCCATCGCGGTATATGGCGAGCGCCTGGCAGTTGCCGATCCTGGCGCCGGCGCCATCCATATTTTCGATATGGCGGGCGGAGATTATGAGCGAATCGAATGGGCGGACAAACGCCGGCTTCGCTCGCCAGTCGGGCTGACCTTCGTCGGAGACAAGCTCTATGTGGCCGATTCGGAATTGAACGGCATCTTCGTCTTCGATCCGAAACTGAAACTGACGCAAACCATCGAAGGGCTGGCGCGCCCCACCGGCATTGTCTGGGACCCGAAATCCAGCCGCCTCTATGTAACCGACACGATGAGTCACAGTATTGTCGTGCTGGACGCGGAAGGGAAACGCCTGTTCGATTTCGGCGGCCGCGGTGCCGGCGACGGCGAATTCAACTTCCCGTCGCACCTGACCATTGCCGGTGACAGCCTCTATGTAAATGACACGATGAATTTCCGGCTGCAGACCTTCGACCTGAACGGCAATTTCAAATCCTCATTCGGCCGTCATGGCGATGGTTCCGGCGATTTCGCACAGCCCAAAGGCATCGCCCTGGACAGCGAAGGGCACATATACGTCGCCGATGCACTGTTCAACAGGGTGCAGATATTCAACAAGCGTGGCCAGCTGATGCTGGCTTTCGGCGGCGACGGCGCGGCGCCCGGCCATTTCTGGCTGCCGACTGGCATGTTTATAGAGAAAGACCGTATTTACGTCGCTGATTCCTTTAATCAGCGCGTCCAGATATTTCAGTTCCTCGGAGGTGCGTAAGATGAGGCGGCTCGCATTTATACTCGGTTCCGTCCTTTTGTTCGCCGCATCGCCGGCCTCGGGGGGACAGGATGTCGTCAATACAAGGCATAATCTGTCTGTGTCCGGCCCCGGCACGGTCAAGAGCGCAAGCAGTACGCAGGTCTGCGTTTTCTGCCACACTCCCCATAATGCCACGCCAGCCGCACAACTCTGGAATCGCCCGGATACCGGCGCAACCTATACTCCGTATGCCAGCAGCACTCTGGTCGCCGCTGCGCCCGGCCAGCCGACCGGCAAGTCGCGACTCTGCCTTTCATGCCATGACGGAACCGTAGCCCTGGGCAGTCTGCAAACGCCGCCGGCAGGCAATGATCTTGCCGCCACATTCCTGACCACGGCCAATCGTGGTTTTCTCGATACGGATCTTAGCGACGATCACCCGATTTCCTTCGCCTACGATGCGGCTCTGCATGCCCTGAATCCTGAGCTGACAGATCCGGCCACCATCGGCCTCCCGCTCGAGGGTGGGCAATTACAGTGCACGACCTGCCACGACCCGCATGAGAAAGACCTTGCCCCCTTCCTGACCAAAACCGCGGCGAATGGCGAACTTTGCACTACCTGCCATCTCAAAACCGGCTGGGCGGGCTCGACCCACGCCACTTCCACGGCAGCCGTTAGCCCGGCCGACCTCGACAGTCGCCGGCCAGAATGGGTTCAACCCACCGTGGCGGGCAATGGCTGTCTGAGCTGTCACACCCCGCACAGCGCGGCAAATCCGGAACGGCTGATCGCCAAGGACGGCGAAAACACCTGCTATGGCTGCCATGACGGTACTCCGGCGAGCAATATACAGGGAGATTTCGCCAAGACCGGCGGTGTGCACCCTGTATCCGACCCGCTCTATGCCGGTCTCCACGACGCCACCAAGGTGGAAGACCCGGCGACCATGCCGCTGCATGTGGAATGCATGGACTGCCACAATCCGCATACCGTCACATCGGGCGCGCTGCCGATGATTTCATTCAACCCGGCCAACACCGCGGCGCCCCACATGGTGGCCCCCGCGGCAAATTCCCTGATCCAGGGTGTGACGGGCGTCGATCTGAACGGCAACCCGACCGCCACCGTGACCAATCAATATGAACTCTGTTTCAAGTGCCACGGGCTGCCCGGCCGGGATACCTGCGGCACCGACCGGTGCGGGGCGCCCCAGGCCCACGGCATGATCCGGCAAGACATGATAAACGGCCCACCCGACCTCGCGGGGGTTCCGATAGACATCAGCATCCGGGACCGGGTTAATAGCGCGACACCGGGGCTTATTTCCTGGCATCCGATCACAAGCAATAATCCGGCTGCCACCAGCGCCACCGTGCCAAGTCTGCGCACCGATATTCCGCTTAGCGCGGACAATGCGACCAGCCTGATTTACTGCACGGACTGCCACAACAGCGACGCCTCCGAGGCAGCGGGCGGCACGGGACCGAACGGTCCGCACGGCTCGTCGACCCCGACAACATTCGAGGGCTTGCTTGCCATGGGATATGTCCTGGACATCAATTCGGCCGCCAGCGACACCGCGAGTTATGCGCTCTGCTACAAATGCCACGACGAGTTGACGATCAAATCGACGGCATCCTTCGTTAAACACGACGCCCATATCGGCAACCGGCAGGGCTCTTGCATGAAATGCCACGATCCGCACGGATCCAAAGCCTACCCGAGACTGCTCAACTTCTTGTGGTGGTCCGATGGGCAAATCGTCATCGACTGCATTCGGGGCAAGGGCGGCGGCGCCCAGCCCTGCGACACCGCCGATGGCTTCAGCGCTCCCGGGTGGGTGGATGGCCCGGGGATGACCGGCGCCTGCTACCTTGTCTGCCACGGCACCGGCCACGCTGGCAAAACATATTAGAAATTCAGTCGAGGAGATAACGACAATGCGTTCGTTTCTTTCAGTCATGGTCTTGATCATATCCGGCGCAAGCCTGCTGCAGGGATCGCCAGCCTCCGGCGCGGATTTCCCGGTTGCCGAGGGAAGCGGAATGCAAAACCGGCCGACCATCGCCTATGACCCTAACGGAGACCGCTTCTTCATGGCCTGGTATGATTGGCGAAACCGGGAAACTACCGGTTTTGACATATATGGGCGCATCGTCGACGGCAGCGGAAAGCCTATAACCGGCGACATTCCGATTACCCGGGCCAAGCGGTCGCAAGGCAACCCCTCCATCGCATTCGATACTGTAAATGACCGAATCCTGGTGCTCTGGAGCGACTGGCGCGACGCCGCCGATGTCGACTCCGACATATATGGCCGCCTGTTCAATCGTGACGGCACGCCTTATGGCGAGGAATTCCGCGTGGCCGCCCAACGCGGCGTGGCGCAGAAAACCGCGAACCTGGCCTTCGACCCCACCCGCCAGCGCTTCCTCGTCGTCTGGAAAGACAGTAGGCACCCGAAATTCGACAAGATCTACGGTCGCTTCATCGGCGCGGATGGCATGCCGCAGGGTGAAGAATTTGCCCTGGCACTCGAAGGCAATGCGCAAGATAGCCCATCCGTGCTGTTCGACCCCCGCAAGGATCAGTTTCTCGTCGCCTGGCGGGATGTCAATTCCGTCGATATCGACAAGTGGGAAAAATCCGTGATCGGCACTTTCGTGCAGGCTGAACGGGGGCCGAGCGGAAAAAGCTTCCTGATTGCCTACGAGAAAACCGGTTGCACTCCTCTCTCGTTGAAATCGGCCAGTTTCTCGCCGAAAGACAATTACTATTTCATCGCCTGGTCGAGTGGCCGAAACTATCATGACACGATGCCCTTGTCCGAACGCCGCGACCTGCGCTTCGGATATGACGACCGCCCAACGGGGCTGGATGTATACGGGGCCTTTATCAGCGTCGACGACGGCAGCGTCAAAGGCGAGGAATTCAAGATTGCCAGCGAGATCGACTATCAGGAAATGCCTTCGGTGGCTTACGATCCGAACAAGGATCGGTTCCTCGTTGTCTGGTACGATTTGCGCCGCCCCCCGACAAACCTGAACAACGACATCTATGGCCGCTTCATTACGCCAAAGGGAATAATGTCAGACGAGTTCCTGATTTCCGACGAATTGGCTACCGGACCGCGGCAACTCCCAACCGTCGCCTTCAGCCCGCGCAGCAACGCTTTTCTTGTCCTGTGGGAAGACGGTCGCGATGGCAGGGGGCCGAAGACCAGGATCTACGGCCGGGCGGTGCGTTAGGACGGAAGCAGGCGTCAATATTCCGGATAGTCGGGCGGCAGCCCAGCACTCATAGGCAATCAGGGTAAGGACGGGACCGTCGATCGGCGACGCTCCCCCCGTACGAGCGCCCTCTCGCTTGATGCCGGGACGGATCGCCGGCAACCGCGCCGCCATGTCCTTGGCAATGCCGCCTTCTGCTCTGCATTCCAGCCTCGCATGGCAGCGGGGCGACCGTTACCGCGCAACTGTTCAGGACAGCCAGGCCGGCGCGGACCAGCCACCAAATGGCAACCATTGATTCCATCCGCGGCTCTCGGCATCTCTCCGACATTTCCTGTCCTTGCCTTCGGTCGAATTACCCCTGGGCAGGTTCCGTATCGGGATGGTTGGATGGACCATGGGAACGTCAAGGGCATGTGTGGCCAACGATGCGTGAAGCCGTTGAACCACCGCGTCCGATACGTCCGCGAAATTTCCTGGGTCCGGTTTCTGATTTTTGGCCGGCACAATCCGGGAACCGGCCCGCAATCCTTTACTGCCGCCGCGTTGCGGCAACAGGGGTAAACGGATCGTCTGATTGGGAAGGCTTGGTCACGCATCAACTCCAGTGAACGGTTCCATAATGGTTTCGTTCACTGGAGCTTCTGATGCAGAACTTCAAGTAGTCGGTGGCCCCACCGACGCCTGGAACAACAGGCGCCAGTGGGGGCGGTGTCTTAGACAGCCGGGGCGCCATTACCAGCCAAGGGTACCGAGACCGATGGCTCGTCGATGTCGTCACTGGTGACGGACAACGTTCCGGCGACTGGGCCTGTGGCGGAAGGCGTATAGTTCACCCAGATGATGACCTGACGACCGGCCGCGACCACAAACGAGGTCGGGGTGCCTGCCGCAAGGGTGAAGTCTCCGCTTCCCGTCACCGTCAGTCCGGTGACCTGAAGGTCCCCGGTACCCAGGTTCTGGATGGCAAAGTAGGCGCTACCGCTGGTACCGACGACCACGTCTCCGTAATCGTAGGACGCCACCGGTATGTTGATATCTCCCACACCGGCCAATCCATTACCGCTCAGGCTTACCGACAGGTTCGGGGTGACCGGGTCGTCACTGGCGATCGCCAACGATCCGCTAACCGCACCTGCGGC
>JAOUMF010000209.1 GCA_029881615.1 Alphaproteobacteria bacterium
CTTCGACAGGCCGGCGGCTTCCACCTTGGCCAACTCGTCTTTCAGCACCTTGATGACACCGGGATACTCGTCGCGGATATAGACGTAAACCCGATCGATTTCCGTTGCCCAGGCTGCCACCAGCATACCCTCGATGAAACGGTGCGGGTCGGTCTCCAGATAATGCCGGTCCTTGAAAGTGCCGGGTTCGCCCTCGTCGCCGTTGACCGCCATGACGCGCGGTTTCGGTTGTTCGCGGATGATCTTCCACTTCAGGCCAGACGGGAAACCTGCGCCGCCCAGCCCGCGCAGGCCGGAATCCTGCATGGTCTTGACCAGGTCGTCGGCGCCGCGGTCGCCTTTCAGGCAGCTTTCCAGCAGTTGGTAACCGCCATCGCCGCGATAGGCGTCGAAATCCTTGAAGGCCGGGATAACAGGATGGGTGTCGCCCGATCTGGCCGCGGCGACAAGCGATTCGACGGTGGCGTCCTCGACATGGCGATGCCCGACTTCGGCCACCGGCGCGTTGGCGCAACGTCCCATGCAGGGCGCGGGCACGACGCGAACTTCGCGGCCCAGTTTTTCGGGTAGTTCCGCGAGGAGGGCCTTGGCGCCCTTCATCTCGCAGGTCAGGCTGTCGCAGACCCGGATGGTTAGCGGCGCGGGCGCCTTTTCACCGTCCAGCACCACGTCGAAATGGGCATAGAAGGTCGCGACTTCGAAGATCTCTGCCATGGGCAGGTGCATATCTTCCGACAGGGCCTGCAGATGCGCCGCGGAAAGCGAGCCGAATTTGTCCTGGATGGCATGCAGATATTCGATCAGCAGGTCGCGCCGGCGCTCGCCCTCACCCAGCAGTGCGCGAATCTCGGCCAGGGCTTCCGGCTCCAATTGCCGGCCTTTTGTGAAGACTGGCGCCTTGCGCCTTCCGGAACCGGGATGGTTATGGATCTGGCCGGTCTGCGCGCCGGGTGTCTTAGTCGTCATATTCGCCTCTTCCGCATGACGACAAGGGTTCCCTCCGGCGCTTTGGCGTGCCGCCCGAACCCTCTGTCGTTGATTCTATTAGTTATCTTGGTATACCATATACCAGTGATATACCTATCACAAGGAGTCGTTTCGCTACTACACGAACAGGTGGGTCAGCAAGACAGAATAATCTTGCCCCTGTGCCCTGCGCTCTCCATCAGGCTGTGCGCTTCGGCGGCGTCGGCCAGTGGCAGGATCGTATTGACCACCGGTTTCAGCTTTCCTTCGCCAAACAGCGGCCAGACCTTCTCCTCCAGATTCCGGGCTACCAGTGCCTTGTAGGCGTCTGGCCGGCTGCGCAATGTCGAGCCGGTGTAATGCAGCCGTTTCAGCATCACCGGCATCAGGTTGATCTGTACGTCGGCGCCCAGGGCGAAGGCCAACTGCACGATACGTGCATCCGGCTTAGCCGCCTTGATGTTGCGCGCAATGTACGGCCCACCGACGATATCGAGGATAACGTCAGCGCCACCGAATGTTTCGCGGACGACGTCGACGAAATCCTCATCTGCATAATCGATTACCCGGTCGGCCCCCAGCGATTCGCAAAAGGCGCATCGGTCGGCCGGACTGTCCGTGGCCACCACTGTTGCGCCGAAGGCCTTGCCCAATTGGATCGACGTTGTTCCGAGTCCACCGGCCCCGCCATGGACCAGGAATATCTCTCCCGCCGACAGGCCGGCGGTCATGAAGATATTGCTCCATATCGTAAAATAGCTTTCCGGCAGGGATGCGGCCTCCGCTAGGTCCAGCCCTTCGGGAATCGGCAGGCAATGGTCGGCGTTCACCGCGCAATATTCCGCATAACCGCCGCCGTTGGTCAGCGCACATAGCCGGTCGCCTACGGACCAGCGCGACACGCCGTCGCCTGTCGCCACGACCTCACCGGAGATTTCCAGCCCCAGCAGGTCCGACGCGCCCTTCGGCGGCGGATAGAGCCCGCGCCGCTGCATCAGGTCGGGACCGTTTATGCCGGCGAAGGCAACCTTGACCAACACTTCACCAGGGCCGGCCTGGGGTGTGGGCCGGGAGCCTGCCCGCAGGGCTTCGGCGCCTCCGGGTTCGGTAATCTCGACGGCTTTCATCGTTGCGGGAATTTCCTTACCCATCATCTCAACCTTATAATTTTCCCGTATCCGGGCGCAGGGGATTCTAGAGACGCCAGAGCGCCTGACGCATGGCGTGACCGATCAGGGTCGGGCTGTTGACGACAATGGCGCCGGCATCTTTCAAGGCTTCGATCTTGCCGGCGGACGAACGGTCGCCGAAGAAATCTATCGTGCCCGCATGCCCCATGCGCCTGCCCGCGGGTGCGTGAACGCCCGCGATATAGGCGACCACCGGCTTCTTTGGTTTTTCCGCCTTTAGCAGGGCCGCGGCCTCTTCCTCGTCATTGCCGCCCAGTTCGCCGATCAGCACGATACCGGCGGTCTTGTTGTCGGCCAGGAAAAGTTCGACGCATTCCGCAAATCCGATGCCATGGACCGAGTCGCCGCCAATGCCGATCGATGTCGATTGCCCCAGTTCCAGCCGTGTGGTCTGTTCGACCGCCGCATAGGCCAGCGTTGCCGAACGCGATGCGATGCCGATCTTGCCGGGGCTGTGGGGGCGATCGGGCATAACCCCGATCCGGCACTCGCCTGGCGTGATGATGCCGTATGAATTCGGCCCGATCAGCCGGGATTTCGATTCTTTCAGCGCGGCCTTGACACGGACCATATCGAGCACCGGGATGCGCTCGGTGACGCAAACGATCAGCGGGATTTGCGCCTCGATAGCCTCTATCATTGCATCGGCCGCAAATTGCGGCGGTACAAATATGGCGGAGGCATCGGGCGCCGTGGATTCGACCGCTTCGGCGACGGTATCGTATACCGGTACATTAAGGTGATGGGTCCCACCTCGTCCGGGGCGGACCCCGCCGACGACGTTGGTGTTGCCGGCAATGGCCCGCTCGGCCATGCGCGTTGCCGTCTTGCCTGTGATTCCCTGGAAAATAACCTTGGTGTTGCGATCGACGAGTATGGACATTATGCGCTCCCCGAACCGGCAATTCGCACGGCTTCTTCTACGGCTTCTTCCATGCTGTCGGTAATGGCGACCGGGATTCCCTGATTTTTCAGCGTCAACTCGCTGATCTCCTTGCCTGTGCCGACGGCGTAATAGACCACGGGTTTTGCGGCGCCGGTCTTGCCGAATACGTGACCCAGTCCTTCGGCGATGGTGTCGCAGTGCAGCAGGCCACCGCCCACCGCCATGACAAGTATGACCTTCACGCGGTTGTCGTTTATCAGCAGCTTGATGCCTTCGGCCACCTGGTCGCGGGTTGCCATGGGGCGAACATCCATGAAGTTGGCCGGGTGGCCGCCCTCGTCGATGATCATGTCCATGGTCGCCAGGCCCAGGCCGGCGCCCATGGTAAGAATGCCGATATTGCCATCCATGCGGGCGTAATTGATTTCAAACTGGTCGGCCGCCCGCTCCAACGGGTGGGTTTCGTCCTTGTCGCGCAGTTCTTCGAGTTCCGGGTGGCGCCACATCGCGTTGTCATCGATGATCATCTTGGCGTCCAGCGCCATTACATCGCCAGTCTTGGTCAGGGCCAGAGGGTTGAGTTCAATCAGGCGGGCGTCAAGTTCGATGAATGCGCGCCGGGCCTGAGTCAACATATCGGCAACTTTCCGTGCCTGGTCCTGGTCAATGGACAGGAATGCCGCCATCGCTTCGATCCCCGCCTGGTCCGCGCCATCGGGACCAAAGGGAAGCTCGAACAGGGTTTCTCGCCGTGCCAGGGTCCGTTCCACGCCGGTTCCGCTCTCGCGGCCCACCAGAACCACGACACTGGCTTTCGCCCGGTGAACGATGATCGCCGCATAGATCTCTCGCTCGACATCGCAGGCTTTTTCCACGTAAACGGATTTTACGGCAATGCCTTCGGGGCCGGTTTGCGCGGTCACGATATGTTTACCGAGCAGATCTCGCGCGGCCGCCGCCGCCTTTTCCGGGGACGATACCATCCGTACGCCGCCGGCCTGCGCCCGTGCGCCTGCATGGATTTGGGCTTTTACGACCCAGACATCCCCGCCCAGGCGCCGCGCTGCGTCGGCCGCGCCATCCGGGCTGGTTGCATTTTCGCCATCGGGAATTGCAGCCCCGAATTTGCGCAAAAGCGCTTTGGCCTGATACTCGTGAAGGTTCATTTGCCGTCCCGATCGTTCATCTGCCATTCAGCCGCAACCTTATAGGCTATGGCCTGAATGGTTGGCTCATGTAAACCGTGTTTCGACCTTCGATGCAACAAGGTATGCCACATACCAGGAAGCTTTCGCAAGGTTGATGCAGTGCAGGGTGCTCGAATAATAAGCGGTTATTTATATTAGGGTACCATAATAAACCGCTGCTGGCACCTTATGTTTTTTTTACACTTGATCCCGCTATTCGATTTGTTATGATGAAGATGTGGTATACCAAATGCCAAACACCTACACAGTAAGCGAGCATTGTTTGAATATTTTTTCGCGGTGGGGTTGGCGGGGTAAAAACTACGTCATATGGTCTGGTGACGGATACGGAAACGTGTATGATCCATATCCGGCTGTCCTGTTAAGGGCAGTGTAAAGTAGAAAAAGAACCATAGCTGTTGAGGAGGCTAATGCTTATGAAAAGGTTACATAAAGTCAGTGTGGGGTTTGCGGCCGCTGCGGTTGCAGTCACTGCCTTGACATTCGGTTCCGTCGCTTCGTTCGCGTGGGAGCCCAATAAACCGGTTGAGTTCGTCATTATGGCAGGCAAGGGCGGCGGCGCCGACAAGATGGCCCGCCTGCTGCAATCCATCGTTGAAAAACACAAAATGTCGGCGATGCCGCTTTTGCCGGTGAACAAGCCGGGCGGTTCCGGCGCCGAGGCGCTGGTTCATTTGAACGGCAAGTCGGGTGCCGACGCGAACCACACCATCATGGTGACGTTGAACAGCTTCTACACCACGCCGTTGCGGCAACCGAAGCTTGGCGTCGATCCGTTGACTTTCGCGCCGATCGCGCGGATGGCGGAAGATACTTTCCTGCTTTGGGTTCACAAGGAATCGGGCATCACCGACGTTGACGG
>JAOUMF010000208.1 GCA_029881615.1 Alphaproteobacteria bacterium
TCGGTACTGACCGTAACGCCGGACGAGCTGGCGCAAAGCGGCGCGCCGTTGGCTTTCGTCTATGAACGGGCCACCGGCGGGCCTTCCGGAATCATCAGCGGCATCGCCGTGTTCGCGGTGCTGAACGGCGCGCTGATCCAGATGATCATGGCCTCGCGGGTGATCTATGGGCTGGCGGACCAGGGCGAGCTTCCCGCCGGCCTGGCCCGGGTCAATGCCCGGACCCATACACCTGTGTTGGCAACGATTCTGGTCGCCGCGATCATTCTGGCGCTGGCGCTGTTCTTCCCGCTGGATATTCTGGCCGAGACCACCTCGGTGATCGTTCTGATCGTGTTCGCGGCGGTCAATCTGGCGCTGATACTTATCAAGCGGCGCGGCACGGTGCCACCCGAGGGCGTCCGGACTTATCCGGTCTGGGTTCCCGCCATCGGTTTTACCGCCAGCACCGGCTTCCTGGCGCTACGGTTCATGTGGGGGTAGCCCCTGGTCTTTCGCAAGGTGACGAAACGCAGCCACCACCTGTTCATAGATATCGCGCTTGAAACCAACCACCAGGTCCGGCAGGCGGTCGATATCCTCCCATTTCCAGGATTCGAATTCCCGGACATGGCTGTCGAGACGGATATCCTCGTCACGGCCGGTAAAGCGCAGGGCAAACCAGCGTTGCTTCTGGCCGCGATATCGACCGTCCCAGATCTTTGCTGAAATTTCGGGCGGCAGATCGTATTTCAGCCATTCCGGATGTTCGGCGAGGATTTCGGCCTTGTCGGTGCCTATTTCCTCATGCAGTTCGCGCAAGGCGGCCTCGCGAGGGCTTTCGCCCTCGTCGATTCCACCCTGCGGCATCTGCCAGTGATCGCCCGGCGTGTCGAGGCGGTCGCCGACCCAGACCCGCCCGTCCGGGCCGAACAGCATCAGCCCGACACAGGCGCGCCAGGGGCGCGGGTCTTGCCGTTCAGCCATCTCCGCCGTCAGTTTGACGTCCTGCGCGAAAGCGAGATACCGCGGATCAGGTCGACCGCGCGGATCAACTGATAATCCACGGGCTTCTCTTCCTCGCCGTCCTTGGCCGCATCTTCACCCACGGGTTTCTTCTTGCCGTTGCCGTCGGTATCCAGCGCACCGCGCAAATCCGCCTCGCTACGCCCCGCGCGCGCAAGATATTCAAGCTTGGCCTGGGGCACTTCGATATCCGGTTCGATACCCTTGGCCTGAATGGACCGGCCCGACGGCGTGTAATAACGCTGGGTCGTCAGCTTCATGGCGCCATCCCGGCCCAGCGGCATGATTGTCTGAACCGACCCCTTGCCGAAGCTGCGAGTGCCCATCAGAATTGCCCTGCCATGATCCTGCAAGGCGCCGGCAACGATTTCCGAGGCCGATGCCGAACCGCCGTTGATCAGCACCACCACCGGCAAGCCGCCAGTGATATCGCCGCGTTCGGCATTGAACCGTTGCGCGGATTCCGGACGCCGCCCACGGGTAGAAACGATCTCGCCACGCTCCAGAAAAGCGTCGCTGACCGACACCGCCTGATCCAGCAAGCCGCCCGGATTGTTGCGCAGATCGATAACGAAGCCGGCCAACTTGTTGCCGGTTTCCTTTTTGATTTCCCGCACCGCCATAATCAGGCCGGACTCGGTCTGTTCGCTGAAGCTGGTAATACGGACATAACCGACATCACCCTTCACTTCGAACCGAACCGACTTGATCTTGATTTCGTCGCGAGTGATGGAAACATCGAAGGGTTCCACGCCCTCGCGCAGAATGGTCAGCACGATGGTGGTTCCGATCGCACCGCGCATCCGCTCCACCGCGTCGTTCAGGGTCAAGCCCAGCACGGGCTCGCCATCGAGATGGCTGATCAGATCACCGGCCTGAATTCCGGCACGGAAGGCCGGTGTATCGTCAATCGGCGAGACGACCTTTACATAGCCGCTTTCCATCGTGACCTCGATACCCAGCCCGCCAAACTTGCCGCGCGTCGACGTGCGCATGTCGGCGTAAGCCTTTGGGTTCATATAGGTCGAGTGGGGGTCCAGACTGGTCAGCATGCCCTGAATTGCAGCCTCGATCAGCTGCTCGTCGGAAACCTCCTCGACATATTCCTCGCGCACGCGATCGAATACGTCACCGAAAAGTTCCAACTGTCGCAGCGTGTCGGAAGACGCTTCCTGTGCCGGAGCGCCCGTCGACCAGGACAGCAGGCCCGTCGCTACAATCGCCGCTGCCACCGCGGTCCGTCGTATATTAAACATCATCCACTCGTCCTGTTTTGTTTCCCGCTGGCGATCCATCGGTCTGGATTAATCGATTGACCCTTGCGCCTGAGTTCAAGGTAAAGTCCCACAGTACTGCCACCCTTGTCGACAATCGAATTTCCCATAGCGCCGACCGGCTCGCCGGTCAGCACCCACTGCCCGGCCGACGTATCCAGCCGCTCCAGGCCCGCCAGCAGCGTATGGTATCCGCCGTCATGCTCGATAATCAAGATTTGTCCATAACCTTCAAAGGGTCCCGCAAAAGCGACCCGCCCATCATGGGGCGCCACGATCTGTGCGCCCGGCCGGGTTGCATAGGTTACGCCGCGCTCGGTCTGGCCATGCTTATTCCGGTCGCCGTATCGCGTAACGATCCGCCCCTTCACCGGATCGGTTATCAACCCCTTGACCGGAAACGGCCTGATACCCTCAGGCTTTGCGAGGACCGCCGCCCGCGCCACCATCGCGGCTTCTTCTGCGGGCTTGGCGGCGGGAGGGGCAGGTTTTTGAGGGTTTTTTGCGGCTTCGGCCAGGCGACGCTGTTCTTCCTCGCGACGCTTCCGTTCGGCTTCCTCGCGCTGCTTGCGGTCCTTTTCAATCTGCGCCAGCAAGTCCCTGATCGAATCCGCCCGCTTGCCCAGTTCGGCCATGCGGCGAGTAACTTCCTGACGTTCCGATTCAGTCTGCCGCAGCAGGGTCGATTTGCGCGTCAGTACATTCTGCAGCCGATTTTGCTCTTTCTCCAGTTCCTGCGTCTCGGTCGCCAGCGACACCAGCTGAACCCGCGTTTCCTCTCGTATTTGCGAAAGTTCATAGAGTTCGCGCGACAATGCGTCAGCCTGCTTCTTGATACTGGGCAAGGCCGTACGCAATAGCAGAGCGCTACGCACCATGTCGGTCGGCGCATCGGGATAGGCCAGCATGGTTTGCGGCGGATTGCGCGACAGTCGCTGCAGCGCGACCAGAGTGCCTGTCATCTGCGATCGCTGGCGCGAGAGCGACAAATGAATTTCACCCTCGCGTTCACCGAGCTCCTGGAGCGTCGCTTCCAGCTCGATCAATCGGGCCTCGTGCTCCTGCGCCTTCGTCGCTGCGGCAATGGCTTCACGCCGCAGATTATGCAAATCCTCCGCGGCCTGGCGGCGTTTTTGTTCCAACGCCTTTGCCCGCGCCTTGTCGGCCTGTATCTGTTCTTCGACCTTTTTCAGGTCTTCCTGTTCGCCAGCGGGCGCAAGAGAGGGCGCCGCGGCCAGAAGAACCACCGCCAGCATGAATGCAAATGCCAGGCGATCAGCCCGCGGCACGTTTCTCATCTCCCGGGGCAATCAGCGACCGGCCAGTCATTTCCGCCGGTATCGCCAGCCCCATCAATTCCAGGACCGTCGGGGCCAGGTCCGATAACCGCCCATCAACGATCCGCGTGGCGTATTTTTCATCCGGCGCCAGCAGAACCGGAACCATGTTATGGGTATGGGCGGTGTGAGGCTGCCCGGTAACCGCATCGCGCATACAATCGGCATTGCCATGATCGGCGGTGATTAGCAAGGCGCCCCCGGCCGCGCGCACGGCAGCTTCCAGCCGCCCCAGACAGCCATCGACGGTTTCCACCGCACGGATCGCCGCCGCCATGATCCCGGTATGGCCGACCATATCGGTATTGGCGTAATTGACCACGATCAGGTCGTATTTTCCGCTATCGACGGCCTCGACCAGACGGTCGGTTACTTCGCCCGCCGACATTTCCGGCTGCAGATCGTAGGTCGCGACTTTCGGCGAGGGGACGAGAACGCGGTCCTCGCCCGGGAACACCTCTTCGCGCCCACCATTCAGGAAAAAAGTGACGTGGGCATATTTCTCGGTTTCAGCGATACGCAACTGCTTCAATCCGGCATCGGCCACAACCTGCCCCAACACATTGTCCAGGGACAAGGGAGGAAATACGGCGGTGATCATGCCCGCCAGCGCCGCCGAATATTCCACCAAGCCCGTTGCGGCGGCAAATGCGATATGGCGGGGGCGCGGAAAATCGTCGAACCCGGGATCCAGTAGCGCCGTCAAAATCTCGCGAGCACGGTCGGACCGGAAATTCGCCATCACGATACCGTCGCCATCGGCCATGCCCCGGTAGTCGCCGATCACGGTTGCCGGCATGAATTCATCGGTCTTGCCCGCTGCATAGGCAGCGTCGACCGCCGCCAGCGCATCGGCCGCCCTCGCCTCACCGCGGCCTTCGGCCATCGCGACATAGGCCAACGCCACACGGTCCCAGCGCTTATCGCGGTCCATCGCATAATAGCGCCCGGTGACCGTGGCAATCGCAGCCCGCGGCGCCGCCGCCAGAAATTCTTCCATATAGCCACGCCCGCTGGAAGGCGGCGTATCGCGGCCATCCAGAAAGGCGTGAACCGCCACCGGAATACCGGCGTCAGCCAGGATATTGGCCAGGGCGGCGATCTGATTCTGATGGGAATGGACCCCGCCGGGCGAAATCAGCCCCATCAGATGGGCCGTCCCGCCGCTATCCTTCAGGGTTTCGATAAAGGCCGCAAGAACCGGTTCCCGCGCCAGCCCACCATCGTCGAGCGCGGCATCGATACGAGGAAAATCCTGCATCACGACGCGGCCGGCGCCGATATTCGTATGACCGACTTCCGAATTTCCCATCTGCCCGTCGGGAAGACCGACCTGCCCACCCGAAGCATCCAGCCGCGCGCGCGGACAAGTCGCACGCAGACGGTCCCACACCGGCGTGTCGGCCGCCGCAATGGCGTTGAAGTCGGTTTCCTCGCGGTCTCCCCATCCATCCAGGATGCAAAGCACTACGGGGCGCGGTTTCAGCGAATCGGTC
>JAOUMF010000210.1 GCA_029881615.1 Alphaproteobacteria bacterium
ATTGCATCAATTGTTGAAAAACGGGGTACGGGAATGCCAGCAGGCGAACATATAGTCCGCAAGGAAATGGGCTACACAAACAAGGAATTCATGCGGCTTCTGCCCAAGGCGGTAGGGCAAACGGATCTCCAGATCCGCGACAACGAGATTCATGTGCATGAAGGCGACGGTTTGCTGCGCATCCAGATAGGCGACGAATCGGAGCGCCGGCTGGGAAATTTCCGCCTGCCCCTGTTGCCGGTCAGCCTGATTTTTACAGGGTTCAGCGAGCCCCAGATAGAATCCGCTCTCGACCGGTTCTGGCGCGCCTACCAGAAAGGCGGCGGATGATTCCGAACGCACAAACGAAAAAAGCCCTCCCCCGCCGAAGCGGGGGAGGGCTTTTCGATTTCTTTGGGCTGAAAATACCGCGGGCGTTCTAAACGACCGGCGATCCGTATCCCCAACTGTATGGCACCGGCCCTGACAGGCCCAACACGTCGCCTTCATCCAACATTGCGTTTTCGTTGACGGCCGCATAGAGGCTGGACGTGATGTCACGACCGTTAAGCAAGGCCAGATAAACCTTGCTGCCCGGGATTTTCATTTCACGCAAGACATCGCCCACGGAACTACCCGCCGGCAGTTCCATCGACACCGGCTTCAGGCCATCGCGCGCATATCGCGTCAAGCTGTTGAAGAGTCGCACCTCCACCTTCACCGTGATGTTCCCGGCATTATGGCCCATCATGCCGGGGACACTGCTCTCCTCTTGTTCCATTCCCGCTCCATTACGCCTGCAATGCACAATTCCGTGGGAAAATAGCCCGCCGGCAACGCCCCGCATTTGATTTCTGTCAATAGTCGGTTCAAACAGCGCTTGATCTCTGGCCATACTGCCGCCAAACTGCGGCCCGAATTCGACAATCCGGCGTGTCCGCGCGGCACGCCCCGCACAATCAGGTGGGTATCAATGTCAGTCACCGTTTCCATGACGGTGAACGGCAAGGCCGTTACGGGGAAAGTAGAGCCCCGGACCTTGCTCGTTCAGTTCCTTCGCGACCATCTCGGCCTGACCGGCACGCATGTGGGCTGTGATACAAGCCAGTGCGGCGCTTGCGTCGTGCATGTCGATGGCGAATCGGTAAAAAGCTGCACCGCGCTGGCGGTGCAGGCAGAAGGCGCCGAGGTCACCACGATCGAGGGGCTGGCCAAGGACGGCGTATTGCACCCGATGCAGGAAGCCTTCCGCGAAAATCACGGCCTGCAATGCGGTTTCTGCACTCCGGGCATGGTGATGAGCGCAATCGAACTGGTGCAAGGCCGCCCGGACATCAGCGAAAAGGAGATCCGCGAAGGGCTGGACGGCAATATCTGCCGCTGTACCGGCTACCACAACATCGTCAAGTCGATCAAAGCCGGCGCCGCCGCGATGAAGGGGTAAGCCGACATGTATGAATTCAGCTATCAGCGTCCCGGATCGCTCGCCGAAGCCATTGCAGCGATCAAATCGGCCGATGACGGACAGGTTCTGGCCGGAGGCCAGACGCTGTTGCCCACATTGAAACAGCGACTGGCCATGCCCAGCGATCTGATCGACCTGGCCGGCATCGGCGAGTTGAAAGGCGTTTCAGTGGATGGTGGCAATGTGGTGATCGGCGCGATGACGCGCCACGCCGATGTCGCCGGCTCGGCAGAAATCCGGGCCAAAATCCCCGCGCTGGCCGCGCTGGCGGACGACATCGGAGACCGGCAGGTGCGCAATCGCGGCACCCTGGGCGGTTCGATCGCCAATAACGATCCGGCGGCCGATTATCCAGCGGCCTGCTTGGCGCTGGGGGCGACGATCACGACCAGCGAGCGGAAACTGGCCGCGGAAGACTTCTTCACCGGCCTTTTCGAAACCGCGCTGGGCGACGGCGAAATCATTACCTCCGTAAGCTTTCCCGTCCCCGACAAGGCCGCCTACATGAAATTCAAGAACCCGGCCAGCCGCTACGCCATCGTTGGCGTGTTTGTGGTAAAGACCGGTTCGGACGTGAAGGTAGCGGTAACCGGCGCGGGTAGCGGCGGCGTATTCCGCGTGCCGGACATGGAGAGCGCGCTGGCCGCCAATTTCTCTGCCGGAACATTAAAGGATATCGAGGTTTCCGCAGACGGACTAAACAGCGACATCCACGCCGCCGCCGACTATCGCGCACATCTGATCGGCGTCATGGCACGGCGCGCGGTGGAAGCCTGCGGTTAAATGGACCTCTATCACGCCTGGTGCAACCTGAAGGACGGCGTCAAGGACACCGATTTCGCCGACCGCGTACACGCCTATCTGGGCCACCTGAAAGAAGGGGGTGCCATCGTCGGATACCGCCTGACCCGGCGCAAGCTGGGCCTGGGCCCAGCCCACTTGACGGAATTCCATATCATTATCGAGGTCGAGGGACTGGCCCAACTGGACAAGGCATTCGCGCAGGTGGCTTCGCGCGCCGACCCGGCGGAAGGGCTTCATCACGCGGTGAACAGCCTTGTAACGGATGTATCCTTCGCGCTTTACCGCGACTTCCCCGATGCGGGACGGGTACGCGGCGAAGAGAAATTCTGAGCAGGTTTCGGCAGCGATTATTCCACCCAACTGCTTCGCTTTTGGTATTCCCCTGGCGTCAATTGCCGGATAACGTTGTGCCGACATGGGGCGGTTCCCTCGCTCCCAAAAACAGAAATCTCTGGAGGTAGGAATGTCTGAAATGACTATTCGCGCTGGCGTCGCCGGCGTTGCCGTCGCGTTGACCTGGGCCATCGCCGGCTCCGCGGTCGCGCAACCGCTGCAAAAGCTTGGAGAACCCGAGGGTTTCGTCGATATCGTCGCCTGGCCCGGCTATATCGAACGTGGCGAAACCGATAAGGCGTTCGACTGGGTAACCGATTTCGAAAAAAGTTCCGGCTGCAAGGTCCGGGTCAAAACCGCAGGCACTTCGGACGAAATGGTCGCCCTGATGAATGAAGGCGGATTCGATGTCGTCACCGCCTCCGGCGACGCCAGCTTGCGCCTCATCGCCGGTGGCCGCGTTCAGGAAATCAACACCGCCCTGATCCCCAGTTGGAAACGAGTGGATCCGCGGCTTCAGAACGCCGCCTGGCACACGGTGGACGGCAAGCATTACGGAACGCCCTATCAGTGGGGCGCCAACGTGCTGATGTACAACACCAACGCTTTCAAGACCGCACCCGACAGCTGGAAAGTGGTGTTCGAGGAAATGACCCTTGACGACGGCAAGTCGAACAGCGGCCGGATTCAGGCGTTTGACGGCCCGATCTACATCGCGGACGCGGCTTTGTACCTGATGGCGACCAAACCCGAACTCGGCATCAAGGACCCCTACGAGCTGAACGAAGACCAGTATAAGGCGGCGCTGGACCTGCTGCGCCAACAGCGCAAGATCGTAAACCGCTACTGGCATGACGCCTTCGTCCAGATCGATGACTTTACCAACGAAGGCGTTGTCGCGTCGTCGTCGTGGCCTTTCCAGGTCAACCTGATGCAGGGCGAGAAAAAACCGATCGCCAGCGTCATCCCCAAGGAAGGCGCCACCGGATGGGCCGACACCACGATGATGCATGCCGAAGCGCCGCATCCAACCTGTTCCTACAAATGGATGGAATGGTCGCTGAACCCGAAGCTGCAGGGTGACCTCGCGGCCTGGTTCGGATCCGTCCCGTCAACGCCCGACGCCTGCAAAGGCAATGCCCTGCTGGGCGACGGCGGCTGCAAGACCAACGGGATCGATAATTTCGAAAAGATCCATTTCTGGCGGACCCCGCGCAGCAAGTGCGATTCACAGGGAACCTGCGTGCCCTATTATCGCTGGGTCACGGATTATATCGCTGTCCTTGGCGGCCGATAATCCGCGACGAACCATGTTGTGAACGGCCGGGGACGAAAGTCTCCGGCCGCGCTTTCGCAATGATCCTGTTTTTCACGCGGTGCAATAGCTATTACCGATGACCATAGCCGTAAAATTCGAGAATGTGAGCCGTCATTTCGAGACGGTCAGGGCCGTCGACGGCGTTTCCCTTGAAATCGTCGATGGCGAGTTCTTTTCCATGCTGGGCCCGTCGGGATCCGGCAAGACAACCTGTTTGCGCCTGATCGCGGGTTTCGAGACTCCCACATCCGGGCTTATCTCGATACACGGCACCGACATGGCCGGTGTTCCACCTTATGACCGCGATATCAACACCGTATTCCAGGACTACGCGCTGTTTCCGCACATGTCGGTGCTGGACAACGTGGCCTATGGCCTGATGATCCGCAAGGTCGCCAAGACAGAACGGCATGCGCGCGCCGAAGAGATGCTCGACCTGGTGAAACTGGCCGGGCTGGGCGGCCGGCGGCCGGCCGAACTGTCGGGTGGCCAGCGCCAGCGCGTGGCCCTTGCGCGCGCCCTGATCAACCACCCCCGTGTTTTGTTGCTCGACGAGCCCCTGGGCGCGCTGGACCTGAAACTTCGCGAACAGATGCAGGTCGAACTCAAGGGACTGCAACGCAAGATCGGCATAACATTTGTCTATGTCACACATGATCAGCAGGAAGCCCTGGGAATGAGCGACCGGCTAGCCGTGTTCAACCAGGGAAAGATTGAACAGGTTGGCTCGCCGCAGGAAATCTATGAACATCCGGCGACCGCCTTCGTCGCCGGGTTCGTGGGCAATTCGAATCTTATAGATGCCGTCGCGGCCGAGAAGATCGCGGGCCTGACCGGCCCGCAGTCGATCCGCCCGGAGAAGATCCATTTCGCCGCCGACTATGCCGGTGCAAAAGATATCGTGCGGGCCGGTGGCGTCGTGCTGGAAGTGCAGTATCTCGGCGCCGCCACGCGTTACGAGATTGAAACAGACGCCGGCGCGGTCCTGTTCATTCTGCGCCCGAACGTGACGACCGGCGAACAGCGCGGTGGCCCCGGCGTCGGCGAGAGAATTGAGTTGGCCTGGGAACGAGACGCAATGCAGAGCATTCGCGGCGACATGGCCGGGGTTTGACACGATGGCTGATGTTGCCACAGATCTTCGAATAGCACCGCCTTCGCTGCAAAGACGGGTTTCGACCCTGCTCTATCGG
>JAOUMF010000211.1 GCA_029881615.1 Alphaproteobacteria bacterium
CGAAATCGTAAGTGCGAAAAGAGCCGTGCGGGTGGGCATGAACGATAGCGGTTCGGTAAGCCGCTGAAAGCCGAGATCCGATTCTCCGCGCCGAATTTCAATCAGCTTGTAAACAACAAAGGCCAGTATCAATAGAATCAGCACGGTGCCGATGAAGAAGGCGCTGACCTGCGCGGTCCAGGAAATATATCTTTCCGGCGGATTCCATGGCCAGTTTACGATCGTATAGAAATAATAGAGCGTGAAGATCACCGCGGCTGCCGGTATCACCAGCTCGGCGCCGACATGTTTTTTTTCGGGCTTGTCCGTATTCATTTTCGTTCCGTTGGTCATTTGGCAACCTGTCCCAGACCGCTGCAGCGGCGCAGGAGGGCGTGAAATGAGGGGAAATAGAAAGTCGCCAGCCGGAACAGAAACTGTCCGGCTGGCGGGAATCGGGTCATGAGGGGCTGGTTCAGCCCTTGCCGGTCAGCAGGTCTTTATATTCCCGGCCGATTTCCATCATGTCCTTGGCATATGCCGCGCATTCCGCGGGGTTGCCATAACCGATAAGTTCCCAAGGGGCGCCTGTCTTTTCCACCGCGGTCTTGTAATCCGGGTCATCGAAGACCTTCAGCAGCGTATCGGTCAGCATCTTGTACCGGTCGGGATGCTTGTCGATCGCTTCCTTCTTGATGCCGAAGCCGCGCGCGCCCGCAACGAGGTTCGGCAGATTTGTGCCGAAATGGGCGTTGACTGTCGGCGCGTTATCCGATTTCTCGGGGATCGGGTTCTTGTGGGTGAAGGCCAGCACGATCTTGAAGTTCTTGGGCCGGTTGGCAATGCCACCCGCCGGCAGAGCGCCGAAATCCATTTCGCCGGTTTCGACACCCGCGCGGGTGTTCTTGCCGCCGCTCAAGGGGATCGGGTTGAAGCTGGCCCCGGTATGGCGGCCCAGCGCCAGGACACCCAGCGTCGCCGGATGGGCCAGGCGGCTGACGCCGACATTCAGCGTCCGCTTCTTCCCCTCGGCGACGATGTCGTCGATGGTCTGCAGCTTGCTGTCGCGTTTGACGAACACGATGCCCGGATCCTCGTCGACCCGCGCGAAATACAGGAAGTCGTCAAGATTGAAGGTAGGCGCCTCAACGACCCAGTTCAGCACTTCCGGCCCCAGATTGCCGAAGATCAGTTCATGGCAATCGGCCTTGGCCAGGCCCATGTATTTTTCATAGGCGACGCGGCCGGCGCCGCCGGGATAATAGGCGCCCTCGAAATTGGTTTTCAGATATTTTTTCCATACATCGGCAAAGGCGCGAAGATTCCTGTCCGCGCCGCCGCCTTCGCGGGTCGGCACGTAGACCTGTATGTTGCGTTCGGGAAAGCTGGCGCCCAAGGCAGAACCAAACGGCAAGGCCACCGCCGCGCCAGCCGCCAGGGAACCCTTGAGAAAGGCACGACGGTTCGTCGGCCAGAATAATTCAGTCATGACGTTACTCCCTTGTTCTATTGGTATTCCATTCGGTTCGCGATTCACCTGGAACATCCTGTTTTAGGCGCGCAGTATCACGCCGTCCGGGCCGGCTTGTCAATACAACCATTTGCAACCAAAGGAGAAATTGGTGCGGGGCAAGGCTATCCGTCAAGCTTGCACTCAATGAACACGGTGAACCTTTGGGCCATCGCCGCTACGTCGGCGATCGATTGCGCCGTCCCGGAATCCGCTTCCATGTAGGCCACGTTATTTACATCAAGGAATGTCTTTGTGAATGCGCCCTTGATGGCAAAGTTCACGTTTTGCGGGATGTCTCCAGTCGCCGCCGCCGCCGACAAGGTGTTAAGCTTTGATACGACCACGCCGAGGACATTTCCCGAACGATCGAGCAACGGTCCGCCGCTATTGCCTTGCTGGACCGGTGCACTGATCTGGTACCGTCCGACATCGTTCCCTATTCCCGCTAATGCCGAGACATTACCCGTGGTCAGGTTCCCGCTGCTGGCTAACGCCCCGCTGAGCGGATAGCCGAATACGACCACTTCCTCTCCAAGCCTGGTGACCTTCGCCCGGTCGAAACGTGCATAGGGGCGTGCCGTTGTCCCTGAAACGCGCAGAACGGCAAGGTCTGTCGCGACATCCGCCACCTGTACCACAGCCGCGCCGACACTGCGCACCATGATGGATTTGCAGCCGTCCACAACGTGGGCGTTGGTAAGAATAGCGCCCTGCGGGTTTATGAAAAAGCCGGTTCCCGACGCCACGCCACTGCGTTCTGGTTTGTTTGAGCCATTGGGACGGCGAAGGCTTTCCGGTGCGTCGCTCCAGGTCAATTGCTTGAATGCGAAAACGCATGGTCCGATCGCTACGCTACGTGAATAATTTGTAATCCCATAAATTTTCCCTTGACGAACCCAGTACACTACATACGCGTCGCTGGCTAAGCCGGTGCTGCAATATTGCAGCACTTCACCCTCTTGTTCCCCTCGACGGTATTCGGGCTTGCCTACAGTCCGAAGGAGTTTTGATAAACCGTCGCCAACCCGCATCCGGTCGTGACCTGGAACAATGCCGCTGTCGGCAGCACAACCGGCCAGTATAACGATGACCCATGCGGCAAAACATGCGCGTATAATCGTAGGCGCTGTGAGTGTTTTCAACGGCATCTCCCATAAATATTTGTATCCGGGATTCTAGCATTAGTTTTATCGCTCGTTCAATTGCGAGGTAAAAGAGATTCAACTCAAAGGTGATCTAGCTTCGCCCTCAACTTGAAGCGCAATGCAATATTGCTGGCACCACCCCCACATCTGCCCTATATCACGCGCCATGCAGAACACATCCCCCAAAGTCGGCATCGTCAGCCTGGGCTGCGCCAAGGCGCTGGTCGATTCCGAACGCATCGTAACGCGCCTCACCGCCGAGGGTTACGAGATCACCGGCTCCTACGAGGGCGCCGACGTCGTCATCGTCAATACTTGCGGCTTCCTCGACAGCGCCCGGGCCGAGAGCTTCGAGGCCATCGGCGAGGCCATGGCGCGCAATGGCCGCGTCATCGTCACCGGCTGCATGGGGGTGGATGAATTCGGCATCCGCGACGCCCACCCCAACGTGCTGGCGGTCACTGGGCCGCACCAGTACGAGGCGGTGGTCCATGCGGTGCATGAGGCCGTGCCGCCCGCGCATGACCCGTTCCTGGACCTGGTGCCGCCGGAAGGGCTGCACCTGACGCCGCGTCATTACGCCTTTCTGAAAATCTCCGAGGGCTGCAACAATAAATGCAGTTTCTGTATCATCCCCGATCTGCGCGGCAAGCTGGACAGCCGCCCGGCGGGCGACGTGCTGGGCGAGGCCGAACGGCTGGTCTCCGCCGGCGTCAAGGAACTGCTGGTGATCAGCCAGGACACCAGCGCCTATGGGCTGGACCTGAAATATGCGAAGAGCGAATGGCGCGGCCAGCCGGTCGCCGCGCGTTTCCTGGACCTCGCCACCGCGCTGGGCGAACTGGGCGCCTGGGTCAGGATGCATTACGTGTACCCGTACCCGCATGTGGACGACGTCATCCCGCTGATGGCCGAGGGCAAGATCCTGCCCTATCTCGACATTCCGTTTCAGCATGCGCACCCTGACGTGCTGCGCGCCATGAAGCGCCCGGCCGATCAGGCGAAAGTTCTGGACCGTATCGCCAAATGGCGTGAGATCTGCCCCGACCTTGCCATCCGCTCCACCTTCATCGTCGGCTTCCCCGGCGAGACCGAGGAACAGTTTGAATATCTGCTGGACTGGATGGAAGAGGCGCAAATCGACCGCGCCGGCGCCTTCAAATATGAGAACGTGGCCGGCGCGCCCTCCCGGGATCTGCCGGATCAGGTGCCCGAGGAGGTCAAGGAACAGCGCTGGCAACGCCTGATGGAAACCCAGATGGCGATCAGTCAGGAGCGTCTCGCCACCAGGATTGGCCGTATCATCGAAGTCATCGTCGACGAGGTCGACGACGAAGGCGCGGTGGCCCGCAGCAAATGGGATGCCCCGGAAGTAGACGGCTGCGTCTTCATCGACAGCGAGGACGCCACGAAGCTGCAACCCGGCGACATCGTCCGCGTGGAAATCGACGAGGCCGACGAGACCGATTTGTGGGGGACGCTGGTGGGGTGAGGGCGCGTCCCCCCTTGGATTACGGCTTCGAGTTGCCGCCGCCGCCATTGTTGGGCGTGCAATTTCCGTTGCAGGCGGAACCGATCGTCCGATATGCCGAACAGAGCGATTCGAAGGCGTCCCGGTATTCGCCCGCCGTACGCTGCGTGTCGGCGGTCAACAGCCAAAATTCCGAAAGGCTCACTTCGAGAAAGTCTTCTCGCGCGGCATCGATCCTGGTCTGCACCAGATTGTATATGTCGTCGCGGCTGCCGGGCATCACGACATTGACGAGTTGGATGCACTGCGCGACCTGCATCTCGATTTCACTATTCTTCTTCCGGCAGATATCGAGGTTGGCCTGGAACGTCTGGACCTCCTTCTCCACCACGTCGAAGACAAGCAGCACGAGTTTCAATTGAATCTTCAGGGGGTTCGGGACCACCGATTCGTTCCCCTCACCCACGAGAGTGCCTCCTATCGTCTCGTGGGTCAGAGCTTCCGTAAGACCCAGACCCTGTCTGATATAAAAAACGAAGAATTTCAGCCTGTTCATTCGAACCGGATCGATCTCTCTCTCGATTGCCCACGCCTTCCTTTCGCAAAACCGCTGCGTCGGTGTTTTCGGTAACAGTGCGAACGCGTTGACCGAATTCGTTCCGACTGGCGCGCTATTCAAGGACGCAGGCGCCAACGCGTCCAGGGAGAAGACATCGGGATCGCCGATTTCATCATAGATGTCCTGTAGTGCGGAGGGTAGCGACTGCCAATTCGGAAGCCGACGCATAGTCTGGTGTATTCCGAACAGCATGATCGGAGGGACGTTTTTGATGACGGAAATCGCGCGGGAGCCGTCGCCCATTCCAAGCCTCGTCATTATCGGAAAATTGTCCCGCAATGTCCCAAGATCGCCGAAGAAATAGATAAGATCTCTCCGGAAATTGCCGCACGGGGTCCCCGCACCGCACC
>JAOUMF010000213.1 GCA_029881615.1 Alphaproteobacteria bacterium
GAAGCTGCCCCTGGCGCGGCTAATGGAGGATGCCGTGCGCCATGGCCGGGACGGTGTCGCGGTGACCGAGGGGCAGGAAACGCTGACCCGGACCAAGTATGACGGACTGAAGGACGCACCGGGTTTCGCCGAGTCTTACCTGATCGACGGCCAACTGCCGCGTGAAGGGATGAAGCTGACCCAGCCGCGCCTCGCCGCGACGCTTGAGCATCTGGGGCGCGCCGGGCTCGACGATTTCTATCGCGGCGAACTGGCGGCCATGATTGCCCGGGATCTGGCGGCGGCCGGCAGCCCGGTTTCGGAGCAAGATCTTGCCGCGCATCAGGCGAAGCGCGTAGCGCCGTTGTCCGCTGATGTTTCCACCGGAACTCTCTACAACATGACCCCGCCGACCCAGGGGCTGGCCTCGCTGATGATCCTGGCCTTGTTCGACCGGCTGGGCGTGGCGCAAGGCGAGGGCTTTGACCATATTCACGGCCTGGTGGAAGCGACCAAGCGGGCCTTCCTGGTGCGCGATCGTTACGTTACCGACCCCGCCTATATGACGCGCGATCCGGCCGAATTTCTCGATCCGGCCTTTCTGGACGGCGAGGCCGCGAAGATCGACAGGGCCCGCGCATTGCCCTGGCCCCAGCCGGCAGCGCCCGGCGATACCATCTGGATGGGCGCCATCGACGGGGAAGGGCGCGCGGTCAGCTTTATTCAGAGCACCTACTGGGAGTTCGGTTCGGGGGTGGTGCTGAACGAGGCCGGTTTCCTGTGGCAGAACCGCGGTATCAGCTTCTCGCTGGACCCGGCCGCGCCAAACCCGCTGATGCCCGGCCGCAAACCCTTCCATACGCTGAATCCGGCGTTGGCACGCCTGAAGGACGGCCGGGTCATGGTCTACGGCAATATGGGCGGCGAGGGCCAGCCGCAGAGCCAGTCTGCCGTGTTCAGCCGTCATGTGATGTTCGGCCAGGGATTGCAGGAAGCAATCACCGCGCCGCGCTGGCTACTGGGCCGCACCTGGGGCGATGTGTCGATGAGCCTGAAGCTGGAAAATCGCTTCGATCCGGTGCTGGTACAGGCCCTGCGCGACGCCGGGCACGAGGTTGAACTGGTCGGCCCATTCGAAGACTTGCTGGGCCACGCCGGCGCTGTCGTGCGTCATCCCGACGGCACCCTGGAAGGCGCCAACGACCCGCGCAGCGACGGCGCGGCGATGGGGTTTTGAGTTAGGTGTCAGTCGACGGCTGATAGTCTGAACCGCCAGCAGTTACCCCGCCAGATTGCTTTTTGCCACCTGGTACCAATTGCGCTGGGCGCGGAAATAGGGTTTGGGCGCGGTCTCGACCGAGACGACGACCGCCTCGAAGAGTGCCCGGGCCTCGTCGACCTGACCCATCCGTTGTAACAGCAAGCCATAGCGGCAGCGGGCTTCCTCGCCGGGGAAATAACCGGCCAGCGACTCATATTCGATGGCGGCTTGGTCCAGATCTCCCATGCCCTCGCGGCTGCGGGCGTAAAGCATGTGGCCTTCGGCGGATTCAAAATCGGGATTGGTCTCGCGCAGCCGGTCCAGCGTATCGCATACGCCGGGGTAATCCTTTAGCCCAAACAGCGAGCGGGTCAGCCCCATCATCAGCGCCGGGTCGTCGGCATGAACCCCCTCCAACGCTGTTTCGTATAGCGTTCGGGCTTCGTCATATCGTTCGCTAGCGCATAGCGCCTCGGCCAGTCTCTTGCGGTTTTCCGCTGTGTCGGTCAAGCGCAGGGCGGCGGTTGCTTCGCGAATTTCCTTCGCCGGATCGATTACCCGTCCAAGATCCGACGCGGCCTCGCGGGCGGCACGGCTATGCATCATGTCGGGCAGGATTTCCGACAGAAAATATATTCCGGCCCCGATTGTCGGCAGCCCCAGGATGATGGCGAACCAGTAATAGGGCTGGCGCGTGCGCAATGCATGGAAGATGCAGGCGGCATCCAGCGCCAGAACGAGACCGGCTAATATGGGCATGGTTTGACTTCCGTATTATCGTGTGCGCAACCAGGGACTGTGGAAGTTTGCCATGGCAAGTGTTATCGGATGGTTAAGAAGATTCGCTGAAGATTCTTCTGCCGGGACAGGTTGAATGCGTCGGCGTACTACAATTGTTGCTTCGCCAGGTCGTACCAGGTCTTCTCGCTTTTGCGGTACAGGAGGGAGCCGCTCTCCACCGACTCGACAATTTCACGAAACCCGGCCTCTGCCTCTTCCTGTCGTCCCGTACGCAACAGCAGCATGGCGTGGCGGTAGCGCGCTTCCTCGCCCGGGAAATATCCGGTCAGGGCATTATATTCCATCACCGCCTTGTCGAAATCTCCCAACGCTTCATGGGCGCGGGCATACATCATGTGTCCTTCGGGCGACTGGAAATCCGGCCAGGCTTCGCGCAGAGCATCCAGGGTCGCGCGGACGCCTTCGTAATCTTCCAGCCCGAACAGGGCCCGGGCCAAGCCCATCATCAGGGTCGGATCGTCGGCGTGGGCGCCTGTCAGCGTACTTTCGTAAAGTTCCCGCGCTTCCGCATGGCGGCCCCGTACGACCAGCGCATCGGCCAGTCGACGGCGGGTTTCAGCGGTATCGAGCTCTTCCATCGCGGCCCGTGCGGCGCGGACTTCCTTGTCCGGGTCGATGGCGCGGCCCAGACCGGCGGCGGCCTGCCGCGCCGTGGGGTTGGCACGTGCGCGTGGCAGTAACTCGGTCATGAGATACATCGTCGCCCCGACGAAGGGCAGGGCAATAATGATAAAAAACCACAGGGCCGGCTGACGCTTGTAGGCGGCATGGCCGAGGCAAATGACATCCAGTAACAGAACGAGGCCCGCGAACAGCGGCATCGTCGCACTCCTTCCCCGGTGGTTCCTTACACCCTGACGGGCGTTATGCGGCGACGGTCGTAAATGCCACGCCGCCGGTCGCCGGATTTATCCGTTACGGCGTGGCGAAAGGCAAGGGTCAGGTTCCCGAGGTTTCGACTCTGTCGGCGATACCGTCCAGCAGATCGCGCGCGGCTTGCGAATCCATTTCCGGTCGGTCGCCCAGCGTGCGCAACCGTTCGGCCAGGCGCAGTTTCTTCGGGTCGTTGCGAGCCAGCAGCGATATGGCGAAGACGAGCGCCTTCGAGATCGACTGCAAATCGTTGTCCATGGCGGCCACGCGTTCTTCCAGCGCCTTGATCTTCTCGTCACTCATTAAATGTTCCCCGAATAAAATTGCGTATAACGACCGTCGATAATGCATAAAATCCATTAGCGGATGATTAAGACGAATAAATAATGTTTTTGTAGTCGGCGAAGGAAGGGTTTGCCCGGGCGGGGGCGAATGGCTTTGTTCCGACCGTCATGATCAACGGGTGACGATGGAATGGCGGCGGTGGGCTAGTGCGTGCCGTTTACGGGGGGGAATGCGGGTGGTCGCCAGCGCAAGCTCTTGCGATAGACAGCTCGAATCCGGGAGGGAAGATGAACGAGACCACAGCGGGGTCGAGAGCGAGAACTGGCGGACGGCGCGGGCGGCGCGGTGGCGACGGCGATGCCGGGGGCGTTGCGGCTATAGAACAGCCGGCATGGCGGCAACCCCGGAACCCGTATGCGCCGGTCGCGGCGGTTTCCGCCGATCAGCTAGAGGCTATTCATCTGGCTTCGCTGCAGGTTCTCGAAGAGATCGGCATCGATGTTCTCAACGCCGAGGCCAAGTCCATTCTCAAGGCGGCCGGCGCCGACGTGGCGGCCGATGGCGACCGTGTACGCTTCGACCGCGGACTGGTGGAGCAATCGATCGGCAAGCCGCCGACGGAATTCAAGCTGCATGCCCGCAATCCCGATCATACGCTTAATATAGGCGGCGCCTGGATCGCCAATTGCGCGGTGGCCAGCGCGCCCAACGCGCATGATATGGAGGGTGGACGCCGGCCCGGCAATACGGCCGATTTCAAAAACTTCCTGCGCCTTATCCAGAAACTGAATATCATTCACCTGATCGGCGGTTATCCGGTGGAACCCCTGGACCGCCATCCCTCGACCCGGCATCTGGAATGCCTAAGCGACACGGTCCTGATGACCGACAAGGTGTTCCATGCCTATTCGCTGGGGCGAGAGCGCATTCTCGACGGTATCGAAATCGCCCGCATCGCCCGCGGCATCGACAATGAAACGCTGGAGCGCGAGCCCAGCCTGATGACCATCATCAATTCCAACTCGCCGTTGAAGCTGGATGAAGTCATGTGCGGTGGCATTATCGAGATGGCCCGGCGCAATCAGGTGGTCGTGTTGACGCCGTTCACGCTCGCCGGCGCGATGGCCCCGGTGACGATCGCCGGCGCGGTGACCCAGCAGAACGCCGAGGCGCTGGCCGGGCTGGTGCTGAGCCAGAACGTGCGGCCGGGGGCACCGTTCGTCTATGGCGGTTTTACCTCGAATGTGGACATGAAATCTGGCGCGCCGGCCTTCGGCACACCGGAATATATGAAATCGGCCTTGTTGGGTGGGCAGCTGGCGCGGCGTTACGGGCTGCCTTACCGGTCATCGAATGTTTGCGCCGCCAATACGGTGGACGCCCAGGCGGCATATGAGTCCGTGTTCTCGCTGTGGGGTGCGACGATGGGCGGGGTCAATATCCTCAAGCATGGTGCAGGCTGGATGGAAGGCGGTTTGCAGGCCTCGTTCGAGAAGATGGTGCTGGACGCGGACCTGCTGCAAATGGTGGCGGCATTCCTGACGCCGCTGGAGGTGGATGACGATGCGTTGGCGCTCGATGCCATGCGGGAGGTCGGGCCGGGGGGGCACTTCTTCGGCGCCGCCCATACCATGGAACGTTACAGTACGGCCTTTTACAGCCCGATGATTTCCGACTGGCGCAATTACGAGACCTGGCAGGAAGCGGGAAGTCCGAACGCCTATGAAAAGGCTAACCGCCTCTACAAGCAACTCCTGGTAGACTATGAGGAGCCGCCAGTCGACGAGGCGGTTCGCGAGGAATTGGCGGATTTCATCGCCCGGCGCACTGAAGAAGGT
>JAOUMF010000212.1 GCA_029881615.1 Alphaproteobacteria bacterium
TGCGCTCCCTGATCGATGACGGTTACCTCGTTACCGGCTTCGGCGAACTTGACCGCCAGGAGGCCGCCGATCGCGCCGGCCCCGACAATGCAGATTCTCATGGTTATTTCCTCCTTGGCGCGCCAGGAGAGCGCCATTCCTTGTTAGTTTATGTAGGTATTGGCGAGGGTACCGATGCCCTCAATTGAAATCTCAACCGTGTTTTCCGGCAGTTTCATAGAGCCGACGCCGACCGAGGTGCCGCAGGCGATAACGTCGCCGGGCATCAGCGTCACGTCATGCGAGATCAGGCTGACCAACCGGTGCGGCGGGCAGATCATGTCGGAAATCGGATAATTCTGGCGCTCGTCGCCGTTCACGACGGTCCGGATGGAAAGCGCCATCGGATCCAGTCCCGTGGCAATGGCCGGCCCGAACACGCCGAAACCGTCGAAGCTCTTGCAGCGCGACCACTGGGCGAAGCTGGGATCCTTGTTCAGCAGGCCGAAGGCGGTGACGTCGTTGATGCAGGTATAGCCAAAGATATAATCGGCGATATCGGCCTCCGCCACGCGGGCGCAACGCTTGCCGATGACGATGCCAAGCTCGCCCTCGTAAACCACCGGGCCGTCATAGCCGGCGGGGCGGCGGATCGCCTCGCCGGTCGCCAGGAACGAACTGGGCGACTTCAAAAACCAGAGAGGCTCTTCGGGAATTTCCTGATTGGTCTTTACCGCCATCGCATGGAAATTGTTCCACAGGGCGATCATCTGGCGCGGCTCGCAGGGGGTCAACAGTTTGACCGCATCCAGCGCCAGCGTCTCGCCGGTCGCCGTGGCGCCATTGAACATATCGCCGGAATGGACATCGATCCGCGTGCCTTCAAGCAAACCGAACCCGACATTGCCGCCAACCTCGAAACGAACCCAAAGAGCCATTTTCACGTCCTCGCAACCCATATATCCAGTCATAACGGGCGGCATCATACCTGCCCGGACGGGTCGTTATAGCAAGTCGAAACTTAATTCGCCAATGCGCTAGGTCAATCCTCGCCAAGCGGCGGCTTCACCCTTGCCATGGGCTCCCGGGTAGACTAATTCGCATATGAGGCGGATGCGGGCCGCCGGGGCCAAAGAGAGCGAATAATTCATGTCAATCATGATCGGTATCGACACCGGCGGAACCTTCACGGACGCGGTGGCATTCGACGACGAGCGCGGCGTCGCGGCAAAAGCCAAGGCGCTGACCACCCGGCGCGACCTTTCGCTCGGCATCGGCGCGGCCATTGACGCGGTGATGGCGGAAGCCAGGGTGGCGCCCGGCGACATTACCCTGGTCTCGATGTCGACGACGCTGGCCACGAACGCGATCGTCGAGGGACAGGGTGGACGCATCTGCCTGGTGATGATCGGCTTTTCCGAAGCGGACCTCGACAAGGCGGGGCTGCGCCAGGCGGCCGCCGGCGACGAGGTGATCTTCCTGAACGGTGGGCATGACGCCCACGGGGCCGAGACCGCACCGTTGAATACCGCGCCACTGGCCGCGCGCCTGCGCCAGGGACTGCCCGGCGTAACCGGCTTTGCGGTCGCCGGCCATTTCGCGGTACGCAATCCGTCGCACGAAAAGGCCGTGGCGGACCTGATCCGCGCCGAGGCCGGCATGCCGGCAACCTGCAGCCATGAGCTTTCGGCCCGGCTGGGAGGGCCCAAGCGAGCCCTGACGACGGTGCTGAATGCCCGGCTGATCGGGCTGATACAGCATCTTATCGCGGCCACGGAAACGCTGCTGGCCGAACGCGGGATCGAAGCCCCCCTGATGGTGGTGCGGGGCGATGGAGCGCTGATTTCATCGACCGTTGCCAGCGAGAAACCGATTGAAACCATCCTGTCGGGTCCCGCGGCCAGCGTGGTCGGCGCGGCATGGCTGACCGACTGCAAGGAAGCCATCGTTTCCGACATCGGCGGCACCACCACCGACGTGGCGGTACTGCGCAACGGCCGCCCGGCGATCGACCCCGAGGGCGCCAGGGTCGGCGGCTGGCGCACCATGGTCGAGGCGGTCGCCATGCATACGGTCGGACTGGGCGGGGACAGCGAGGTGCGCCTCGACGAAAGCGCCCTCGACCGCCGCCTGACGCTTGGCCCGCGCCGGGTAATGCCGGTCAGCCTGCTGGCCGTGGATCACGCCGCCCTGGTGCATGAGGCGCTGGACCGGCAACTGACCGCCGAACCGCCGCCAGACGATGCGGGGAGATTCGCGATCTCGACTTTGCGGCATGGCGCCACGACGGATGGCTTCACCCCCGACGAGTTGGCTCTACTATCGACGATCGCCGAAGGGCCGGCACCGCTGGATCGGCTGCTCGGCGGCCGTGCCAGGGCTTCGGCACTGCGCCGGATGGTGGCGCGGGGCGATGCCGCCATTGCCGGGTTCTGCCCGTCGGACGCGGCGCATGTACTAGGCATGCATAAGGCATGGGACCGCGAGGCGGCGGAAAAATGCGCCACCCTCTTCGCCCGCCGCCGTACCGGGCGCGGATCGGCCGCCGCCGCGAATGCCGGCGAAATCAGCCGCGCCGTAATCGCCACCCTGACCAACATCAGCAGTGAAACCTTGCTGGAAGTCGGCTTTCAGGAAGATGGTTATGGCGCCGCCGGCCTCGGCGCTCACGAACTGGCGCAAGCGGCCATGAACCGCCGGTCCGGACTGATCGAAATGACATTGCGGTTCCGTCAGCCCATCATCGGTCTAGGCGCTTCCGCGCCGGTTTATTATCCGGCCATCGCCGAGCGGCTGGGCAGCCAGGTGGTCATCCCCGACCATGCCGACGTCGCCAACGCCGTCGGTGCGGTGGTTGGACGAATTCGCGTGGTGAAGACAGCCCTGATCTCAAGCCCGTCCGCGGGAATATACCGGCTGCATCTGGACGAAATCCCACGCGATTTTGCCGACCTGAACGAAGCCGTCGCCGTGGCCGAAAACATGCTCGGCGAACAGGCGACCGAGGAAGCCCGGCGCAATGGCGCCGACGACATCCGATTGAGCCACCAGCGCGAGGATAAGACCGCCACAGTGGAAGGCAGCCTGATGTTCATGGAATCAAGATTATCCGCGTCCGCCTCGGGCCGCCCCAGATTCGCGCATTAAGCTCCCGGGCTCACTAATCCGAGACGCATTCGGCCGGGCAAAAAGAAAGGCCGGGAAGGTCACCCCTCCCGGCCCGGAGATATTCCGGCTCCAATCAAACCTTGATCAGAAGCCCATGCCGCCCATGCCGCCCATGCCACCCATGTCGGGGGCACCGCCGCCAGCCGTCTTCGGCTCCGGCTTCTCGGCGACCATCGCCTCGGTGGTGATCAGCAAGCCCGCGACCGAGGACGCATCCTGCAATGCCGTGCGAACAACCTTGGTCGGATCGATGATACCAGCCTTTACCAGATCCTTGAACGTGCCGTCCTGCGCATCGTAGCCGAAGTTCAAATCCTTGGATTCAAGAAGCTTTCCGGCGATGACGGAGGCGTCCGCACCGGCATTTTCGGCAATCTGGCGGGCCGGCGCCTGCAACGCACGATGCACGATGCCAACACCAACCTGCTGGTCATGGTTTTCCAGCTTGAAACCATCCAGCACCCGGGTTGAATAAAGCAGGGCCGCGCCGCCGCCGGCGACGATGCCCTCTTCAACCGCGGCGCGGGTAGCATGCATCGCGTCGTCGACACGATCCTTGCGCTCCTTCACCTCGATCTCGGTGGCGCCGCCGACGCGGATCACCGCAACGCCGCCGGCCAGCTTGGCCAGGCGTTCCTGCAGCTTCTCCTTGTCGTAGTCCGACGAGGTCTCCTCGATCTGGCCGCGGATCTGGCCGCAGCGGGCCTTGATGTCGTCCTTCGTGCCGGCACCTTCGACGATCGTCGTGTTGTCCTTGTCGATCGAGACCTTCTTGGCGGTGCCGAGCATTTCCAGATTTACGTTCTCAAGCTTGATGCCGAGATCTTCCGAAACCACCTGGCCACCGGTCAGGATCGCGATGTCTTCCAGCATTGCCTTGCGGCGATCGCCGAAGCCCGGGGCCTTGACGGCCGCGATCTTCAGGCCGCCGCGCAGCTTGTTGACCACCAGGGTCGCCAGGGCCTCGCCCTCGACATCCTCGGCAATGATCAGCAGCGGACGGCTGGACTGAACCACGGCTTCCAGAACCGGGAGCATCGCCTGCAGGTTCGACAGCTTCTTCTCGTGCAGCAGGATGTAGGCGTTTTCCAGCTCGCAGGTCATCTTTTCGGGGTTGGTCACGAAGTACGGCGACAGGTAGCCGCGATCGAACTGCATGCCCTCGACGACGTCGAGTTCGGTGTGCAGCGACTTGGCTTCCTCGACCGTGATGACGCCCTCATTGCCGACCTTCTCCATGGCTTCCGCGATGTAGCCGCCGACTTCCGCGTCGCCGTTGGCCGAGATCGTGCCGACCTGGGCAACTTCGGCGCTCGACTTGACCTTGCGGGCGCGCTTGGCGAGATCCGCGACGACCGCTTCGACGGCCAGATCGATGCCGCGCTTCAGGTCCATCGGGTTCATGCCGGCGGCAACGGCTTTGCAGCCCTCGCGCACGATGGCCTGGGCCAGAACGGTCGCGGTGGTGGTGCCGTCGCCGGCGATGTCATTGGTCTTGCTGGCGACTTCGCGCACCATCTGCGCGCCCATGTTCTCGAACTTGTCGGAAAGCTCGATCTCCTTGGCGACGGTGACGCCGTCCTTGGTGATGCGCGGCGCGCCGAACGATTTGTCGAGCACCACGTTGCGGCCCTTGGGGCCCAGCGTCACCTTGACCGCGTTGGCCAGGATGTCGACGCCGCGCAGCATGCGGTCGCGCGCGTCGGATGAAAATTTAACGTCTTTAGCTGCCATGATTTATTGCCTCTTCATATCCGTGCCCGGCCAAAGCGCCTGGGCAGCGGTATTATGTGTCAGCCGGCTTATGCCGGCCGCTCGAATTGCCTGATCGCGACGATGCCGCGGGGTGGCAGCTTACTTGCCGCTGATGATCCCCATGATGTCGGATTC
>JAOUMF010000214.1 GCA_029881615.1 Alphaproteobacteria bacterium
TTTTGTGTGGAATAGAGCCAGGCCAGATTATTCAGGTCTATGGCCACCTCGGTATGGTCCTTGCCATAGGCCTTTTCGTCAATGGCGATGGCCGCGAGGAACATTTTCTCGGCTTCATCGAGCCGGTCCAACGTCTGATACAGGCTGCCCAGATTGATCAACGCCACGGCGACCGCCGGGTGTTCCTCTCCCAGGGCGGCCTTCCACGTATCGAGCGCCGACTTATAGTATTTTTCCCCATCGGGGTATTTTCCAAGGGCGACGTTCAGGCGGGCCAGACTGTTCAGGTTCCCCGCCACCAGTGTATGGATTGGACCGTAGGCGTTTTTGCGGATTTGCAGCGAGCGCTGGTAGAGCGCCTCGGCCTCGACAAAGCGTTCCATTTCCTCATAGAGGCCAGCCAGATTGCTAACGTCGAGCGCGACCTCGGGGTGGTTTACGCCATAAGCGGTTTCATCGATTGAGATCGTGCGCTGATAAAGGGTTTCCGCTTCCTTGTATCTTTCGGTGGTGTGATACAGGCCAGCCAGATTGTTGGTGGCGATGGCGACGTCGGGATGTTTGTCGCCCCAGGCCTTTTCCCAGATTGCCAGCGCATTGCGGTATTGTTTTTCCGCCGGACCGTACTGACCCAGCTCTTCATATAGCTGGCCTAGATTGTTATAGGATTCGGCGACCTTCGGGTCGTCCTTGCCAAGCGCCTTGGTGCGGATGGAAAGCGACCGCATGTAAGCGTTTTCAGCGTCGTCGTAGCGCCCCTGTTCCCGGTAGAGGCCGCCGATATTGTTCAGGTCGATGGCGACTTCCGGATGGTTCTTGCCCAGCGCGGTTTCATCCACCTTGATGGCGCGCAGCAGCATCTTTTCGGCTTCTTCAAGTCTGGTTTGCTCGCGATAGAGTTGGCCCAGATTGACCGCAACGCCAGCGACGCTTCTGTGGTTTTCACCAAGCGTTTCGGTCCAGATGGACAGGGCGTCAAGATACAGCTTCTCGGCCTCATCGTAGCGGCCGAGATCGGTATATAGCTGCGCCAGGGCATTGTAGTCCGCGGCGACCTCGGTATGCTTGTTTCCCAGCGCCTTCTTGTCGATGGCAATCGCGCGCTTCAGCTTTGACTCGGCCTCATCGAAACGGCCCATCACCTGCAGCAGGCCACTCATATTGACTAGCACCACCGATACGTCGGTGTGGTCCGGTCCACGGCTGCTTTCAACGGCGTTCAAGGCTTTTTCGTAGAATGCTGCCGCCTTGTCGAAATCGCCTTCCTGTCTTGCGGTGTCAGCCTGTTCGGCATAGTTCTCCCAGGAAGCCGCGCTGGCGGTGACGGGCGCGAATGCCACGGTGAGCAACAAGAACGAGGTAACGAAAAATCTTGAAAAAAGCATCGAGTAATCTCCTGACAGTGGATTGCTCCACAATATGTTCGGTAAATTCGGTAAAATAATCGCGTCCCGTTAGTCGGGCACCATGAAGACGTGCCGGCTGACCATCCACAATAGCCGCCCGCGCATTTCCGCCGCGCGTGCCGCCAGCCTTTCGGCCTCCGGCGTTCGATTTTGGGAATTCATCAAGTCGGAAAGGTCGGCCAGAACATCGGCGGCGATATCGACTCCCAACCGCCGGTATCCGCCATCCAGACTCTCGGCCAGATCGAGCGCGCGACCCAGGGTTTTTTCGGTTTCCGTAGCGTCGCTATCGCCCCCGGCGCGCAGGCGCGCGGTGACATGCAGTGAGGCTGCCTCGGCGGCGCGGGCAATTCGCTCGTCATTCAAGCCCTGGTCCTGCATCGCCTTGCACAGGCGTCCGGCCTCGGCGGTTCCCTGATTTTGCTGTGCAATTCTGGCCAGATAATACAGCACAGGCAGAAGGTCGGAGGCTGCCCCGCGGCCGCGTTCATAAATTTCCCGGGACTGAAGGAGCAGCGCTTCGGCCTCTTCCGGGGCATTGCCGTATACATTCAAAAGGCGCGCCAGATTGAACAGCCCGGCCGCATAAACGGGGTGACTTGGCCCTGCCGTTTCCTGGCGCAGAATCAGACAATGCCGCAACAGAATTTCGGCGTCGGACACCAGCGCACGGTTCATGCAGTACAAGGCGTAATTGTCGTGCACGGCAATATTCTGAAGGTCGCCCGGCTCCAATTGGTCCAGCGCGGCGATTGCAGCCTTGAAGGCAAGTCGCGCACCGGTATCGTTGCCGGCATTTGCCAATGCCATGGCCTGGTTCAACTTGATGGATGGCGTGTCGGGCTGCCCCAGCTTGCCCAGTAACGCGGCGGCGGCGGCGGTCAACTCGTGACCCTTGGCCGGATCGCCCTTCAACAGGTGCATTCGTCCGATATTGCTGACTGCGTGGGCCAGGTGGGAATTAACGCCGTCCGGCAGGTCGCCCAATATGCCGATGGCTTCACCATACAGCTGCAAGGCGTTGTCGCGCCGGTCTAGTGCCGCCCGAAGATCGGCCAGACGGATACAGCTCTCCGCCAGCATCAAGGAATGCGGCCAGTCCGTCCGCGCTATCGCGAGCGCTTCTTCCATATATCCGGTGGCCTCGGCGAGACGCCGCCGGGTCACGGCTTGTTTTGTGTCCGCAATAAGTGATTCCCATCGCGACCGGCCGGCGGGTGTATCCGTCAGTTCATCCGTCGAGGAAAGAAATCCCTGATTAACCGCTTCCATCTGCTGTAATTCCGGCCCCGAATTAATGTCTGCAGCCTACAGCATGCACAAAAAACCTTAATGCTTCGTTCAGGTTTTTCCGGTTGTTTCCGCGAAGGCCAGGTTGCGGGCGACGTAGTCCAGTACCAACGCGACGCTTTGCGTGACATCCTGCGAAGCGGTGTCCACCACCAGCTTTGGGTTTTCCGGTTCTTCGTACGGAGCGGAGATGCCCGTGAAATCTGGGATTTCGCCACGCCGGGCGCGTTCATAAAGGCCTTTGGGGTCGCGGGATTCGCATGTCGCCAGATCGGCCTTTACATGAATTTCATGGAAAGAATCGCCGGCTGCCTTGCGTGCCCCCTCGCGGTCGGCGCGATAGGGCGAGATGAAGGCCGAGATGCAAACAAAGCCTGCTTCCGCGAACAGGGCGGCGACCTCGCCGACACGGCGGATATTCTCGGTGCGGTCCTCGTGGCTGAATCCAAGGTTCGAATTCAGGCCGTGGCGCAGATTGTCGCCGTCCAGCACATAGACATGATAACCTTGGGCGAAGAGCGCGCGTTCCACCTCGACCGCCAGTGTGGACTTGCCCGCGCCCGACAGCCCGGTCAGCCACAGCACGCCGCCCTTGTGCCGATTCCGCTCTTCGCGCGTCTTTCTGTCAACTCGCGAATGGACTTCGAAGATGTTGGTGGCTTTGGTGGTCATCACTCTATCCCAGTTCCTTATGGCCCTTTTTGCGCCAGCGGGCTAACCGCCGGTCACATCATGCGCGACCGCGATGCAATACAATCTCGTGAAGTTCGGGTCAAATATTCTCGTTGCGCTGCAACAGCAACCTTTGCCGAGGCGTCAGTCGCCCTTGCGGTCCGACAGGCTGCCGATCTGGCGTTCCAGTTCCTCCAGCTTGCGTTGCAGCTTGGCCATCTGTTCGCTCTCGACATTCGTGGGAGCTTCTTTTTCCGGCGTCTTTTCCGCCGCTTGCGAAGTGCCGGATGATGGCGAGGCGGCGTTCGTGAACATCTTCATGGCCTGTTCGAACATCGCCATGTTTTGCTTGCCCATTTCCTCCATCTTGCCGAAGGGGAAAACGGACCCAAAAGTTTCGTTCATATAACGCTGCATCTCGGACTGATTTTTTTCGAAGGACTGCATCATGAAGTCCAGATATTGCGGCAGCATGAACTTCTGAACGCTGTCTCCATAGAACCCTATGATCTGACGCAGGAAGCCGATGGGCAGCAGATTGTCGCCCTTGGATTCTTCCTCGACGATGATCTGGGTCAGTACCGAGCGGGTGATATCTTCGCCCGTCTTGGCGTCATAGACCGCGAAATCCACGCCGTCCTTCACCATCTGGCAGAGATGATCCAGTGTCACATAGCTGCTGGTCGCCGTGTTATAGAGACGGCGATTCGCGTATTTCTTGATCGTAACGGGCGTGTCTCCGCCCTTACCCTTCTCGGCCATAATCCGTTCCGCCTGGGAATGGTTTCGCAAATATTGCTACGCAGCATAACAGAACATTTTAAAAAATGCTGCAATGCATAATTTCAAATCTCGATACGAGGATATATTGCCACCGCTGGCGCCCGCTTGCGCCCGCCGCTATACTCCCCGCCCATGAGCGAAGAAAAAGAACGCGACAAAGGCACAGCCCCCGCCGATCTCGAGGATTTGGCGCGGCGGTTTCAGGATCTCTGGCGCGACCAGATGGCCGCGACGACGGCCGATCCCGAATTCACGGAAATGATGGGCAAATGGATGGCTGCTTTTGTGCCGGGCGGTGGAACGGCGTCGGGTGTGAACCCGTTGACGATGTTCCCGGGCATGCCGCCGGGTATGTTCCCCGGGACAGGCGGCCCGATGGATCCGGCTGCCTGGATGGCTGCGATGCAGGCGACGATGACGGATCCTGCGAGGAAAGGCGGAGCGGATGACGGAAAAAAGGGCGCCCCATCGGCTGGGGCCGCGACCGCTGCCGATGCATCTGGGGCTGGCGATGTGGCAAATGACCGTTTCGAGCGCCGCCTTGCCGCTCTTGAGCAAAGGCTGGACCGGTTGGAAGCCGTCGTTGGCGCCGCGGGCGGCGACTCTGCAAAGCGAACTCGCGGCCGCAAACCCTGAAGCGCTGGGCCGCGCGGTCACGATCGAGGGGCTGCGCGATCTCGAGCGACTGCTGACCGGTATTGAAAAATATCGCCGCCACCCATGGCGCCGCGACGTTACCGACCCGCCCGCGGTCTGGAGCGAAGGTTCAAGCACCCTGCGCGATTATGGCGGGGTCGGGCCGCCGGTGCTGTTCGTGCCGTCGCTGATCAACAAATCCTATATTCTGGACCTGTCGGAACGGCATAGCCTGCTGCGTTG
>JAOUMF010000215.1 GCA_029881615.1 Alphaproteobacteria bacterium
CGCGACCTGCTTCTTCTCCTTCGCGAAGGGACTAAGGCCGAGCCATTCCTGCATCGATCCACAAAGCTCTCTGGGGCCGATCAGTTCAAGCTGACCATTCCGGATTTCCTTACTCACCGTCGTGACGCCCATCCAGATGGAGGTCATCGTGCGCAGGTCGGTTTGAACGTATAGATCGACATCGAATCCCGGGTCGATGGAACACATGTCCGCCTGTCCGTTTTCGATGACGAGCCAGTAATGGCGTTTCGCCGTCGGCAAGTCGGAATACCGGAATCGAACCGTGCATTTGTCACTCGACAACTGCGCGGGGTCGGCAAATCTACGCATATCCCACATCAGGAGATCGGGATCGAGATTATCCAGCGCAACGCGGGTTTCGACCCAGCGCTGCCCCCAAAAGCCAATGTTCATGACGATCTGCTTCACATCCTCGCCCGACCGGGTCAAACGGTATTCGGTTGCGTCGCCGCCATTTCGCGAGATGCGCGCGATAACCCCCGCGGTCTCAAGCTCTTTCAAACGCTTGGTAAGCAGGGTGGGCGACATGCGTGGAACACCCTTCCGCAATTCATTGAACCTTGTGCTGCCCGCGCAGAATTCCCGCAAAATCAGCATTGTCCATCGAGAACACAGAATTTCGGATGCCATCGCCACCGGGCAGAACTGCCCATACCCACCTGTTTGTCGCATTGATACTCTCCCCAACTGTAGTTTCGGGGATACTGTAACAGACAACTGGGGATCGAAGGATAGTACAGATAGTGTAGTTGAACGAGTGCAGCCACCCCTCCACACTGCTCTTCATAAAGAAAAACGGGACATAACCCGGATATCACTACTTGTCCGGCAGGGATCCGGGTTCAAGCTGTAAACCAAGAACAGAGGTGGAGTTTGAAATGGTTGAGACGAATGTGAAAACACTTGATGGAAAATCCGTGGCGGTCGCCGAAGAGGATATCGCCGCCCTGTCCGCGGGCTTACGCGGCCAGGTCTGCCTGAATGGCGACGACGGATATGACGAGGCTCGCACAATCTGGAACGCGATGGTGGACAAGCGACCAGGAATGATCGTGCGCTGTGCGGGCGCCATGGATGTCGCACTCTCGGTGAAATTCGCCAGCGAAAGAAATCTTCTCGTCGCCGTGCGAAGCGGCGGGCACAACATTGCCGGCAACGCCGTTTGCGAGGGCGGGTTGATGATCGACCTGTCGCGGATGACATCGGTACGGGTCGATCCGCGGAACAAGACCGCGCGCGTCGAGCCGGGGGCGACCCTCGGCGATGTCGACAAGGAATGCCAGGCCCACGCGCTCGCGGTACCGACCGGAATCAATTCGACGACCGGTATCGCGGGATTGACGCTTGGCGGCGGCTTCGGCTGGACCACGCGTAAATACGGCATGACGATCGACAGCCTGCTCTCGGTCGATATGGTCACCGCCGACGGCGCGATGGTGCATGCCAGCGGGACGGAAAATCCGGATCTGTTCTGGGCGGTGCGCGGTGGCGGCGGCAATTTCGGTATCGTTACCTCGTTCGAATTCCAGGCCCATCCGGTTGGTCCGGAAGTTTTGTCGGGGTTAATCGTCCATCCGATCGACCAGGCGCCGCAGCTGCTGAAGGAATACCGGCGGATCGTGGCCACAGCCCCCGATGAATTGACCTGTTGGGTGGTGATGCGCAAGGCACCCCCGCTGCCCTTCATTCCCGAAGAATGGCACGGCAAGGAAGTGCTGGTGTTCGCGCTTTGCTATATCGGCGACATGGCGGCGGGAGAGAAAGCAGCCGCTGAACTGCGTGCGCTCGGCAATCCAATCGCCGATGTGGTTTCACCCCATCCTTTCGCCGGCTGGCAGGCGGCTTTCGATCCCCTGTTGACCCCCGGCGCCCGGAACTACTGGAAAAGCCACGATTTCAACGAATTGTCAGACGGCGCAATCGGGGAAATTCTCGATGCGCTGGCGAGGCTGCCATCGCCGGATTGCGAGGTCTTCATCGCCCAGATCGGCGGCAAGATGAGCCAGATCGCCGACAACGCGACAGCCTTTCCGACCCGCTCGGCGCATTTCGTCATGAATGTGCATACTCGCTGGCAAGAAACGTCGGATGACGCCGCCTGTATCCAATGGGCACGCGACCTGTTCGATGCGACCGCGCCACACGCCGCCGGTAGCGTCTATGTCAATTTCATGCCGGACGACGAGGGTGGCCGCATTGCCGAAGCATATGGCGCCAACCACGCCCGTCTGGCCCAGGTGAAGGCCAAATACGATCCGGGCAACCTGTTCCGCCTTAACCAGAATATTCTGCCCGCGTAACGCACGAATTTTCAAAGAAGTTATTGGTCCGGCGGCTTTGAGTCTTTCTCAATGCCGCCGGATCGCGTTCAGGCAGTCCTTCCCGCTGACTTTTCCCCCGCGCTACCGGCGCGCCGGTTGAGCCAGATCAAGATATCCGCCGGACGGGCGTGATAGGTATGTTTCTGGCACCGGGTTCATCGGGCCGGCGGGTCAAATAAGAACGAATTTTGCCGCATTCGAAATATTGCGGAATTTTCATCAGGTCTCCCGCTATCGGGTTCGTTTCCCCGGCGCCATTCGATTGACACCACCATAATGGCGGGAGGCGGTATCGGTGTTTCAGGTTCGCATACATGGGCGGGGTGGGCAGGGCGTCGTTTCGGCGGCCGAGATGTTGTCCGTCGCCGCTTTCCAGGAAGGCGATTACGCGCAGGCCTTTCCCAGTTTCGGGTCGGAACGGATGGGCGCGCCGGTGATCGCGTTCTGCCGCCTCGACGACAAGGAAATCCGGCTGCGCGAGCCGGTCATGACACCCGACGCCTTGATCGTTCAGGATCCCACATTGCTGCATCAGGTGGATTTGTTTCGCGGACTCGACACCCGCGGCTATCTGCTGATCAATTCGCGCAACAGCTATCAGGATCTGGGGCTTGGCGATTTCGTCAAACAGTTCCCGCCGCATCATCTCTGCACGGTCGCGGCCACCGAATGGGCGCTGGAATTCGTCGGCCGGCCGGTTCCCAACGCCGCCCTTCTGGGGGCCTTCGCCGCGATAACGCGGCGGGTGAAGCTGGAATCGGTTCTGGCCGCCATCCGCGAGAAATTCCCCGGTGAAATCGGCGAGAAAAACGCCAAGGCGGCCGCCAAGGCCTATGACACGATCAGAACCAATTAGGCGGGAGACTGGCAATGCTTAAGCAAATCGAAGGTTCACAGGCCGTTGCCGAGGCAATCGCGCTGTGCCGCCCGGAAGTGATCTGCGCCTATCCGATCACGCCGCAGACCCATATCGTGGAAAAGCTGAGCGAGCTGGTCCGGCTGGGCGAGATCGGGAACTGCCAATATGTCAACGTGGAGTCCGAATTCGCCGCGCTGAGCGTGGCCATCGGCGCCTCGGCGGCGGGCGCCCGCGCCTATACCGCCACCAGCAGCCAGGGCCTGCTGTTCATGACCGAGGCGGTCTACAACGCGGCCGGGCTGGGCCTGCCCATCGTCATGACTATCGGCAACCGGGCGATCGGCGCGCCGATCAACATCTGGAACGACCATTCCGACAGCATGGCGCTGCGCGACGCGGGCTGGATCCAGCTGCACGCCGAAACCAACCAGGACGCGGTCGATCTGCATATCCAGGCCTTCCGCCTTGCCGAGCAGCTGAACGTGCCGGTGATGGTCTGCGAGGACGGTTTCATCCTGACCCATGCCTATGAGCGGGTCGATATCCCCACGCTCGAACAGGTTCAAGCCTATCTGCCGCCGTTCGAGCCGGTGCAGGTGCTCGACCCGGCGGACCCGGTTACCATCGGCGCCATGGTGGGGCCCGAGGCATTCACCGAGGTCCGTTATCTGGCCCATCACAAACATCTGCAGGCGGTCGAGGTGATCCCGCAGCTCGCATCGGAATTCGCCGAGATATTCGGGCGCGACAGCGGCGGGTTGATCCAGTCCTACCGCGCCGAGGATGCCGACACGATTATCGTGGCGCTGGGCTCTGTCGTCGGAACGATCAAGGACGTGGTCGATGAAATGCGGGACGACGGCGTATCCGTCGGCGCGGTCAAGATCATCTCGTTCCGGCCGTTCCCCATGCTGGCCTTGCGCGCCGCGCTGGAAAACGCAAAACGCGTGATCGTCGTCGAAAAGGCCTTCGCCGACGGGCTGGGCGGGATCGTGGTCGGCGGCGTGCGAATGGCGCTGCGCGGCCTGACCACCCCGATCTACACGATCATCGCTGGGCTGGGCGGTCGCCCCATCACCAAGGAATCGCTTCATCGCGCCTTCGGTCAATCCGTGGCCGACGAGATCGACGACCCGCATTTCCTCGATCTCGACTGGACGGTCATCGACCACGAACTGGCGCGAGCCAAGGAAAAACGCCGCTCTGGCCCGATCGCCGAGAATATTCTCCGCGAGTTGGGCCTGGTCGGCGGAAAACCGGTTTAGGGAGAGGGAATTCCAATGACACAACGCGTCAAATTCTATCAGACCGGAACCCTTACCGTCGGCAACCGCCTGCTCGACGAGGAAAACCGGACCGTCCAGTCAACACCCGAGCGCAATAACTCGCTGACCTCCGGCCACCGGGCCTGCCAGGGCTGCGGCGAGGCGCTGGGCGCGCGCTATGTGGTCGACGTGGCGATGCGCGAGGCCGGCGACCAGCTGATCGCCGTAAACGCCACGGGTTGCCTGGAGGTGTTCTCGACACCCTATCCGGAATCGTCCTGGCGGCTGCCCTGGATACATTCACTGTTCGGCAACGCGCCCGCCGTGGCCACCGGCGTCGCGGCCGCCATGCGCGCCAAGGGTCGCGAAAACACAAGGGTTCTGGCCCAGGGCGGCGACGGCGGCACGGTCGATATCGGCTTCGGCTGCCTCTCGGGCATGTTCGAACGCAACGACGACGTGCTCTATGTCTGCTACGACAACGAAGCCTATATGAACACCGGCGTTCAGCGTTCGGGCCGCACCCCGCCGGCGGCGCGAACCGCGACGACACCGGCC
>JAOUMF010000216.1 GCA_029881615.1 Alphaproteobacteria bacterium
CACTCTCTCCAGCCTATCGATGGTGATCGCGATGTCCATCTCGTCGGGCTGCGCGTCACAGGGTGGGCTGGGCGTCTCGTCGGCGGGCGACAGCAGCAGCTTTCCGGCATCCGGCTTGAAATAGAGCTCCTCGTCCGCATCCACGACCATGGGCCATGCGGCGCAGTCGACCCCTTCCGGTGGATCGATGAGGACCGCGGTCCGCCGCTTCGGCGCGAGCCCCAGGGGCGCCACGCCGGCAAGCTCCGCCACCGCATCGGCCCAGGCGCCGGCCGCATTGACCAGAACCGGCGCGGCGAAGCGGCCCGCCCGCGTATCGGCGATCCAGCCGCCGCCGGGAGCCGCCTCCAGCGCGCGCACCTCGGCATCTGTGACGATGCGTCCGCCGCGCGCGCGCAAACCCTTCAGATATCCCTGGTGCAGGCCGGCGACGTCGATATCCATGCAATCCGGTTCGGCAAGGGCGCCAGCCAGGTAATCCTCACGCAGCACCGGACAGATTGCCAGGCATTCGGCCGCCGACATCCGCCTGACCTCGCGCGCCAGGCGGGACACCTCTTCATATTGCCGATCCAGTGTTTCCTGCTGATCGGCGCGGCCCACATACAAAAGCCCGCGCGGCCTCAGCAGAGGCGCGCCCGCAAATCCTTCCGGCGGCGACTCGAAGAACGGCCGGGCGCCCGTGGTCAGCGCGCGAATTGAGGCATTGCCGTAGGTCTCGGTGAACAGCGCCGCCGAGCGGCCGGTTGAATGGTAGCCGGGCTGATCTTCGCGCTCGAGCAGCACGACACGGCGCGAACCGGAAAGAAAAAAACCTGCCGATGCCCCGGCTATGCCGGCGCCGACGATGATAACGTCGAACTGTTCCACGCCACCGTTACTCACGAAACCTCCCGTCAATGCGGCTTGTAGACTATGCCGTTGGCTTCCTGCAGCTCGCGGACATAAGCGATGATCATACGAGTCTTATCCTGCCCTACATGCGGCTGCGGCGGCATGTTGCCGAACCGCCAGTGATGCTGTCTAATCCCGTTCATGACCGCATTATAAAAGGCTCCATCGGCATGGTGGCCCGGATTGTAATAGTCATGAACCAGCGGCGGGCCCTTGCCGGTGCCGGCCGCGTTCGCGCCATGGCACTGGACGCAGTTGGTATCGAAGGCTTTCTTGCCCAACGCCGCCGCCGCCGACAATTGTTGCGGTGCAACGATCCCAACCGATCGGCCCGGCTCGTCCGAGTTGCCGAAATTGCGCCAGGCGACGAGCCCGGCGCCCAGCACCAGCACGCCGATCACCACATATTTCATATAGTTCGTGCCGTCGCTCATACCCCTGCTCCATCCCTGTTTTGATTTAGAGCTTCGGCAGTAAAGATTCCAGTAGCTGGAGGGTCAAGCCGTCAATCCGCGGGTCGTCACGCTTCCTCGAAACCGGTCAGGAGGTTGACCGTGTTAATGCCGATTTCGTCGATCGCATAGCCGCCCTCCATGACGAAATGGGTCGGCAGGCCGAGCGCTTCGATACGCCGGCCGATCTCCGTGTAGTCCTCGCTCACCAGCTTGAAATGGGAAATCGGGTCCTTCTCGAAGGTATCCACGCCCAGCGACACCAGCAGGATATCGGGCCCATATTCGCCGATGCGTGCGATGCCCTTGTCCAGCGCTTGCGAATAGGTATCCCAGGCCGTCCCCCAGCGCATGGGGAAATTCAGGTTGAACCCTTCGCCCTCGCCTTCCCCGGTTTCGTCCTCGTAACCGAGGAAGAAGGGGTATTCCTGCGCGGGGTGGGCATGCAGCGAGACGAACAAAACGTCGGCGCGGTCATACAGGATCATCTGCGTGCCGTTGCCGTGATGGTAGTCCACATCCAGGATGGCGACCTTCGCCGCGCCATTGTCGCGGAACCATTGGGCGGCAACCGCAACGTTGTTGAAAAAGCAATATCCGGCATAGAGGTCCTTCGCCGCGTGATGGCCGGGTGGGCGGCAAAGCGAAAAGACCGCGCGGTCGCCGCTGTCCTTCAGCATCTTCGCCCCGGTCAGCGCCACATTCGCCGAAGCGGTCACCGCCTTCCAGGTGCCGGCGGTGATCGGCGTGCCGGCGTCAAAGGAATAATAGCTCAACCGCCCGTCGATCGATTCCGGGATGACCTGGCGAAACCCGCGGCATGGCCAGTTCAGTGGCAGCGCGTCGGTATCGCCATGGGCGGCGCGCCACTCGTCATGTGCGGTGCGCAGGAAGTCCACGAAATCGTCTTCATGGATACGGCGAACCGGATCCAGGCCGAAATCGTCGGGACCGCCGACCGCGCCCAGTCCGACCTCCTTGATCCGCGCGAGCACATTCTCTGCCCGCTGCGGGCATTCGAACGGCGGCATAAGCTGCCCGTCTATAAGCTCGAACTTGCCGTCCTGAAGTTTATGATCCGCACTGTAGATGGATCGCATGCGACGCCTCCCGCCTGTCTGTTATCGACCGCAGTCTGGGACATCGCCAAAAGCTGGTCAAGCATGACCACGGGCTCGGGCAGACGCGAGGTCGCAAAAGGAAAATGGCCCGGCACAACGAAGCACCGGGCCTGGATCGTTCCTACGGGAATTTCCCGACTACTCAGGAATCGGTCTCAATTTCAGTTCCTCGGGCGATGCCGGCACGAACCCGTAGCCGGCATAGATTTTCTGCGCCGCATCGGTGGTGAGATAATCCAGATAGGTTTTGGCATTGCCGCCGTTCCGGCCGGTCGACAGGGTGCCGATCGCATAACCGACCTTGTCGGCCTTGTTCAGGGGCGCCGGAATGGCCACGCCGTCGATCTTGCGGTCATGCCGCTTGGCCTCGACGACCTCGGTTGTCCAGACGATGCCGACATCGGCCTCGCCCTTCTCGATCCGGTCGGGGGTCTCGCGGTGATGGCGCGAGGTGAACCAGGTCTTGCCCTCGATCGCCCAGCAGCTCTTGCACTCGGCGTTGCCGGTGACCTTCTCGTAGATTCCCATATCCTTCAGCATCGCCGAGCCGTAGAACTTGAAAATACCCTCCGTCAGCGGGTTGGGATGCGACTGGACCAGATCGTCACGTCCCAGGTCCTCCGGCCCCTTGATACCTTTGGGGTTCCCCGCGGCCACCATGAGCTCCAGCTTGTTATGGATATAGATCATGTAGGTGTCCATGATCCCCTTGCCCTTGAGCGTCTTCAGATGGCCCAGATTGACGCTGGCATAAATATCCGGGTTCATCGCGGTGTCCTTGCCGTCGATCTGCCCCTGCTTGAGGATCTGGCCCTTCAGGATCTGGCCCGGCGGAATGGTCTCGACATAGACCGACTTGATCCCCGGATTCTTCTTGAGGAAGTCCTGGATCAACTCCTCCATCACCATGAACTGGTTGCCCGCCAGATACATCACGAGATCGGCGGTATAGGAATCGCCGATTTCGCCATACCGGATGTCGCCGCCCTGCAAAAATGTCCGGTAATCGTTGCTGTGACCGGCATCCTCGGCGGTAAGCCCACTGCCGGCCATCATGGTAAGAGACGCCGCGCCCGCCAGCATGGCGGACAGATTTCTTCTGATATTAGACACTGTATTAGTCCTCCCGAAAATCTCGTTTTTCTTATGGAATTCGTGACGTTCGAATCGACGTCAACCCACCGATACATTCACAAATTATAATGTTTTGCATTGCCCCGCAATCGTAATATGCGTCATTCCGTCACACTGGCGGCCGCTTATCGGCCCAGGGTCTGGCTTTTTCCAACGCTGCGCCAATATTCAGCGCCTCCAGGTCGGCGAAGCGCGGCGTCACGATCTGCAAGCCAACCGGCAAACCGGCGGAGGTAAAGCCCGCCGGCACGGATAGCGCCGGGCACTGCCCCACATTGTTGAACACGCAGGTCATATCGAGCGCATGGTAAAGGCCTGCCTCGTCGACCCAATCATAGTCGGAATCGTTGCGGTCGGCCGGCTGCGTGGGCATGGCCATGGTCGGGCAAAGTAGCGCGTCATGGCTTTCGAAAACATGGGCCAGTTTCAGCCACTGCGCGGTCCGCACGAACTCAATCCGCTTGAAGGATACCGCGTCAAGCGCAAGGCCCGCGTCCAGCAGTTTGACGACTTCGGGATCCATTTCCGCGCGATAGTCATCCAGCTTATCCGCGAAACATGCCGCGAGATAGACACCCCAATACTGGAACCAGCAATCTACTGCCTCCTTGGTCCAGCCAAGGTCTACCTCCTCGACCCGGGCGCCGGCGTCCTTGAGTGCGGCGACAGCCTCGCGCACCCGCGCTTCGACTTCCGGGTCGACCGCCATGAAGCCGAGGTCGAGTGAAAGGGCGAACCGCTTGCCCTTGACACTCGCGGGGAGCGCCGCGGCGAAATCCACCTCCTCCCTCACCGACATGATATCCCGTTCATACGGCCCGGATGTCGCCGCCATGAACAGCGACGCATCGCCAATGGTGCGGGTCAACGGCCCGAAATGGGAGATATTGTCGAAGACCGTGGGCAATATATCCATCGGGATACGGCCCAGGCTGGGCTTCAGCCCGACGATTCCGCAGAACGAGGCCGGGATACGCACCGACCCGCCCATATCCGTGCCTTCGGCCATGGGTACGCAGCCGCTGGCCACGGCCGCGGCCGAGCCGCCCGAAGACCCGCCGGGCGTCATCGCCCGATCCCAGGGATTACGTGTAATGCCCCATAACGGGCTTTTCGTGAAGCTGGAATAGGCGAATTCAGGTGTCGTGGTCTTGCCCACCATAATGGCGCCGGCGCCGCAAAGGCGATCTACGATGAGCGCGTTTTCGTCCGGCACCCAGTTTTGGAAAGCCTTCGATCCACGCGTGGTCCGCTTTCCCTTGGTCGGCGTGAAGTCCTTTATGGCGATCGGCACGCCGTGCAGCGGACCCAGGTCGTCGCCGCGCACAACAGCCGCCTCTGCCTCCCGCGCCTGCGCCATCGCCTCGTCGGCAAAGACGAAGCAAAAACAGTTCAGCGCCGGATTGATCTCGTCGATCCGG
>JAOUMF010000217.1 GCA_029881615.1 Alphaproteobacteria bacterium
GCGTGAGATGGAGCGGCTGGAAAGTCATCTGAATTTCCTGGCCTCGGTCGGCTCGACGGCGCCTTTCGTCGGATTGTTCGGCACGGTCTGGGGCATCATGAACAGTTTCCAGTCGATCGCGGCGTCCAAACAGACGACGCTGGCCGTGGTGGCGCCCGGCATCGCCGAGGCGTTGTTCGCGACGGCGCTGGGGCTGGTTGCCGCTATTCCGGCCGTGATTGCCTATAACAAGATTTCGAACGACCTGAATCGCTATTCCGGCCGGCTGGAAGCTTTTTCCGGCGAGTTCAGCGCGATCCTGTCGCGCCAGATCGAGGAGACCGTTTAGGTAATGGCGATGAATGTCGGAAACGGGGGCAGGGCGGCGCGGCGCGGTACGCGCCATCGCCCCATGGCGGAAATCAATGTCACGCCCTTCGTCGACGTCATGCTGGTGCTGTTGGTGGTGTTCATGGTGACGGCGCCGCTGCTGACGGTGGGGGTCCCGGTGGATCTTCCGAAGACCAAGGCGGCGGTGATTTCCAGCCCGGATGAGCCAATTGTTATAAGCATCGACGCACAGAATCGGGTCTTCATTCAGGAGACTGCGGTGCCGTTGGAAAACCTGGCGGTTCGATTGATGGCGATTACCGGCGCCAATCCTGAAACCCGGATCTTCGTGCGCGCCGACAAGGGCATTGCCTATGGAACGGTCATGGAGGTCATGGGCAGCGTGGCGGAGGCCGGTTTCAGCAAGGTGTCGCTGCTGGCAAATTTGCCAGCCGGTAAAAAGAAGAAATAGCGGGCCATCAGACCCATGCGCAAGGCGTTCATCTATTCGCTCATTTTCCACGTTGGCGTTGCCATCGTTGCGCTGGCGAGCATTCCCGCGAGTAATCCGCTACCTGTCGAGGATGTCTCGACCATGGATGTGGATATCGCCGATCTGACGGTGACGACCAGAAACCGGAAGCCGCCGCCCGAGGAAAAAGTCGAACCCAAGGAAGCGCCGCCGGCACCGCCGCCGCCGCCCAAACCGCGCCCGTCTCCCCCGCCGGAGCCCGAGCCGGAGCCCGCGCCGGTGGAGCCGGATGCCGTCGAGGCCCCGCCAGAGCCGGAACCCGCGCCGCCCGAAACGCCGAAGGAACAGCAGGTTGCGATCGTCACGCCGACGGCAAAGCCTCGTCCGAAGAATATCAAGAAGAAAGACGACTTCGATTCCATGCTGAAAACGCTGGAACTGGACGATCAAGAATCGGCCGATTCGCCTGACAAGAAACCGAAGGAAAAGGATTTCTTCGACGAGTTGAATCTCGATGAAATCAAGCCCGACGAAGAGCCGGCGCCCCGCGAAAAGACACAGCTCGCGTCGATTATCGGTACCCGGCTGACGGTCAGCGAGAAAGACGCTTTACGTCGCCAGATAGAGCAATGCTGGAATGTGCCGATCGGTGCGCGCAATCCCGAGGAACTGGTGGTTGAGATCAAAATTCTGGTAAATCGCGATCGCACCGTGAGGGATGCGGTCATCGTCGATTATGCCCGCGTTGCCGCTGACAAGTTTTTCCGTACCATGGCGGAAAGTGCGCGCAGGGCAGTCAAGAATCCAAAATGCAGTCCTTTGAAACTTCCACCGGACAAATATAATGAGTGGCGAGAGATAACGATGACATTCGATCCAAGTAAAATGGTGGGACGGTAAGGCACATGAATACAGACAGGATGAAAACCGGTTTTTCGACCTTCGCTTCGGTTCGCTTTGTATTCGTTGGGGCGCTATTGCTGGCGGCTTCCGCGATGTCGGCGCGCGCGGAATTGCGGATCGACATTACCCGCGGCAATATCGATCCCATGCCGGTCGCCATTACCGACTTCTATAGCGGCGATACGCAAACCGCGGCGATCGGGCGAGAGCTTGCCGAGGTCATCGCGGCCGATCTTGAGAGGTCTGGTCTGTTTGCGCCGATCGATCAGCGCGCGTTCATTCAGTCGAACGAATCGCTACTGGTGCGGCCGCGCTTTTCCGATTGGCGGGTGATCAATGCCCAGGCGCTGGTCAGCGGTGGCGTCAGCTACGAACAGGATGGGCGCCTCAAGTTCGAGTTCCGCCTGTGGGATGTGTTCGCCGAAACCCAGATGACCGGCTTTGCCTATCGGACGCCGCGTAACAACTGGCGGCGGGTTGCCCATATCATCGCCGATGCGATCTACAAGCGAATTACGGGCGAGGAGGGCTATTTCGACAGCCGACTCGTCTATGTCGCTGAAACCGGTCCGCACACCATGCGTGTCAAGCGGCTGGCGATCATGGATCAGGACGGGGCCAATCATAAATATCTTACCGACGGCAGCGCGCTTGTGCTGACCCCGCGTTTTTCGCCGACCCGTCAGGAAATTACCTACCTGTCATATTTTAACGACACACCCAGGGTTTATCTGTTCGATATCAATACCGGCCGCCAGGAGATGCTGGGCGCTTTCAAGGGGATGACCTTTGCGCCGCGTTTCTCGCCCGATGGAAATTCGGTGATCATGTCATATGCCCGTGACGGCGATTCGGACATCTGGATCATGGATTTGCGGACCCGCCGGGCACGGCAGGTCACCAACGATCCGGCGATCGATACCTCGCCATCATTTTCGCCCGATGGGCGGCAGATCACCTTTAACTCGGATCGTGGTGGCACCCAGCAGCTTTATGTCATGGATGCCGACGGTAACAATGTGCGCCGCATCAGTTTTGGGCAAGGCCGGTATGCTACGCCGGTATGGTCGCCGCGCGGCGACCTGATCGCCTTCACCAAGTTTTACGGTGGGCGATTCTTCATCGGGGTCATGCGACCCGACGGTACGGGTGAGCGTTTGTTGACCGAAAGTTTCCTCGACGAGGCGCCGACCTGGTCGCCGAATGGTCGTGTTCTGGTCTTCTTCCGTCAGACGCGAACCACCTCCAGCGGGGCAGGCGGCGTAACGCGAATCTATTCCGTCGATCTGACCGGATATAATCTTCGGCAAGTCACGACACCGACCGATGCTTCGGATCCGGCCTGGTCACCCTTAAATCGTTAATAGACTTTTAATTCACGTTAACAGAGCCTTAAAAAAACCCCGGGTTTGCCTAAAAAAATACAGGTTTCGCGCCTGTAAACGGTTGTGTTCGGCAGGATGGCATGGTTATATGAACGACCGTATCATTGGGGTACGATCCTGTTTATTTCCTTTTGACCTCTAAGGGGGGTTATAGATGCGCATGAAACTATTTGGCCTGATGGCCGCAATGTTGCTCGTTGCCGGTTGCACCGAGAATGCCGATAATGGCGATACCACTCAGGGCGGCGGCGAGGTTGCTCCTACTCCGGTTGCCGATACCCCGGTTGCTCTGGATCCGCAGGAAGATCTGGTGGTCAATGTCGGCGACCGTATCTTCTTCGATTTCGACAAGTCGAATCTGCGTCCCGACGCGATCGATCAGTTGAATCGTCAGGCCGACTGGCTGAAGATGAACGGCGGTATTACGGTCGCGATCGAGGGCCATTGTGACGAACGCGGTACCCGCGAGTACAACCTCGCGCTGGGTGATCGTCGCGCCAGCTCGGCTTCGCAGTATCTGCGCAGCATGGGTGTCGATGGTGGCCGTATCGAAACCATCAGCTATGGCAAGGAGCGCCCGGCCGTTCTCGGTTCGAACGAGGAAGCCTGGGCCCAGAATCGCCGTGCGGTTATGGTTGTCAAATCCGGCTCTCTTTCCTGATTTGAACGACGGTTTGACGAGCGGCTCCGGCTTTTGGCCGGGGCCGCTTGTCGCGTTTTGGGCAAGGCTATGCCATATTCCTGCCGAATAGCTGATCTAGAATCACGCATATGCGAAAACGAACTGGATATTTTTTAGAAATAAAGGGGCGTCGCATGTTGCGATTGGCGGTGGGTGTTGTGTTGGGCATTTCAATCCTGCTGACCATGCAGCCTGCATGGGCCCAGGATACTGGAAATCTCGTACGTCAGGTTGAACGGCTGCGACGGGATTTGGCCGACCTGCAGCGTTACGTTTACAAGGGCGGGCAGCCGCCGAAAAGTGCCGCAACCGACAGTGCGGAATCTTTGCCCTCCGACGTTGGCGCGCGTATGCAGGTGCAGATCACGCAAATGCAGGATCAGGTGCGGTCGATGAACGGCCAGGTAGAGGAAGTCCAGCATCGTATTTCGGTGCTTGAAAAACGGCTGGACCGTATGTCCGAGGATTTGGAAGCCCGCCTGCTTGCTATCGAAGACGCCATCGCGAACGGAATGCCCGCGGGCGCCGGGACCGCGCCAGGTGAGGCGCCGGCCGAAGGTAGTGCACCGCTGGTTGCGGCAGCTCCGGCTGTGCGGCCCGTGTTGCCCGAGGGGTCGCCGCAAGATCAATATGATTTTGCCTATGATTTCCTGAAAAAACGTCAATGGGCCGAGGGGCGCGCGGCATTGCTGGCCTTTCTCGAGCAGAACCCGAAGGACGAATTATCCGACAATGCTGCCTATTGGCTGGGTGAGACCTACTATATCAACAAGCAGTACAAGGAAGCCGCAAAGGCCTTTCTCGACGGATACAAGAATTACCCGAAGGGCGACAAGGCACCCGATAACTTGTTGAAACTAGGCAAATCCCTGGCAGCGTTGGGCGAGCCCGACAAGGCTTGCACCACCTATAACAAATTGCTTGAGGATTACCCCAATTCCTTGCCTCGCATCGTCAAGCTGGCCAAGAGCGAGCGGACGAAGCTGAACTGCAAGTAATCGTGGCTCAAGGCCCGGACTCCCCGCGATATGGATTGGCCGAATTTCAGCGTGCCATGTTGTCGCTCGGGCCATTCGAATCTTCCCCGCATATAGCCGTTGCCTGTTCCGGCGGCCCAGACAGTCTGGCACTGACACTTCTGGCCAATGATTGGGCGCGCGGTGTCGGTGGGCGCGTTACCGCGCTTGTCGTCGACCACGCCATGCGTCGGGAATCCGCGGCCGAGGCGGC
>JAOUMF010000219.1 GCA_029881615.1 Alphaproteobacteria bacterium
TTTTCAGCCGCGCAATGTCTGCTGGATGAGGGCGACGAGATTATCGCACCGGAACCCATGTATGTAACTTACGAAGCGTTTCTGGGGGCTTCCGGCGCGCGCCTGGTGACCGTTCCCAGCCCGCGCGAGAATGGCTTCCATTTCGATCCGAAGACCGTCCAGGCGGCTGTAAACGAGAATACGCGGGCCATTCTGCTGAATACGCCGAACAACCCCACCGGCACGGTCCTGACCCGGGCCGAACTGGAAGCGGTGGCCGCGATCTGTCGCGATCATGATCTATGGCTCATATCCGACGAGGTCTATGCCGGCCTGACATTCGAAGCCGACCATATCAGCCCCTGCGCGTTGCCGGGCATGGCAGAACGAACGGTAACGGTCAGCAGCCTGTCGAAATCGCACGCCATGACTGGCTGGCGGGTGGGTTGGACCGTGTCGCCCCCCGAATTGGTGGAGCATCTCGGGAATCTTGCCCTTTGCATGCTCTATGGCGGCCCGGGCTTCGTGCATGACGGGGCGGTCACGGCCCTGACCGCCGATTTACCGGAAATTGCGGCGATTAAAACCGAAACCCGCGCCCGCCGCGATCTGGTTTGCGACGCGCTGGCCAATCTGCCCGGCCTGGAATGCCTGCGGCCCGATGCCGGCATGTTCGTGATGGTCGATATCAGGGGCAGCGGCCTGTCGGCCTATGATTACGCCAGCCGTCTTCTCGACGAACATGCGGTCTCGGTGCTACCGGCTGACGCCTTCGGCCCCAGCGCGGTCGGTCATGTTCGGCTTGGCCTCTGCTCGAACCAGGAGACCTTGCGAATCGCCTGCGAGCGGATCGCAGCCTTCGCGTTATCCCTGTAAGGCGGCACGTAAACAGGCTTTAAAGCAAGAAAAGTAGGTTTAAGACCTGATTTCAGGTCATTTCCGCCAGTTCCGGCATGTCCTCGCGAATTTCAATGAGGGTCGGTCCCTTGGCCGTCAGCGCCTTTTTCAGCGTCTCGCCCAGCGCCGACAGGCTGTCGGCGCGCACCGCATCGGCGCCGTAAGCCCTAGCCAGCGCCAGGAAATCGGGGTTGCGGGCATGAACGCCGATCGCGGGGGTCCCCCGCTCGACCATTCCCAGGTGAATCTGTCCCAGCCCGTCATTGTTCCAAAGCAGGATCGGCAGCGGCAGTTCCAATTCCGCCGCCACGGCGATTTCGGGAAGGGTGAACTGGAAACCGTAATCGCCGGCCAGCGCCACGCAGGCCCTCTCGGGCTGGGCCAGCTTGGCGCCGATGGCCGCCGGCAGGGCGTAACCCAGGGTGCCGAACCCCACCGGATGCAGCCAGCAGCGCGGGCGATCGACGGGAAATGCGGCGTTGCCGGTATAGGCGATCTGGGTCATGTCGGTGGCGACAACGGCATCTTCCGGCAGGATGGCGCGAATGACGTTCAGCACAGCGATATGCTTGCGCGCCAGCGGACCCCAGTCAGCCATTGCCTTTTGCCGTGTCTGCGCGATCGCCGCATGTTGCCGGTCGCCCGGAAGATCGCTCTCGACGGTTCCCAGCGCATCCAGGAAAGCCCCCGCATCCGCGCAAACCGGTAAATCCGGCTCGTGGTTTACCGTTAGCTGTTCCGGTGAAATATCGACCCTGATCGTCTTTCCCGAAAGAGTGGGCATGCGATCCACCCACCAGTCGGTCTCGGCCAGTTCCGATCCCAGGATCAACAGGATATCTGCATTGGCGAGAAGGCTTTGAGCCGGTTCCAGCGACAGGGTTCCGCCTAGCGACAATGCATGGGAGTCCGGGAAAATGCCCTTGCCCGCAGTTGTCGTGACCACCGCCGCGCCAATGGATTCAGCCAGCTTCACGATCTTTTCCCGCGCGATCCCGATCGCGCCGCCGCCCAACAGAATCATCGGGCGTTTGGCCGCCGCCAGCCAATCCCGGGCGGTATCGACCTGACGCGCGTCCGGTGCGAGGCCTGGCGCCATGGCGCCAGCCTGCCAATCGCCGTCGGCCATGGCCGCCAGCACATCCAGCGGCGCCGAAAGATGCCAGGGCCGCGGCCGCGAAGCGGTAAAGGACGAAAACGCCTTATGCAGAAAAGGCGGGATTTCCGGGGCTGTCATGGCCACCGCGCTGCCGGCCGTCAAGGGTGCGGTCACCGCCTGCTGGTTGGTGACTTCGTGCAGCCGGCCCCTGCCCTGTCCCAGATGTTCGGTCTCATTTACCGACGAGATCACCAGCATGGGAACCGAATCGGACCATGCTTGTCCCATCGGCGTGGCAATATTGGTAACGCCGGGCCCGGTAATGACGAAACAGACACCCGGCCGGCCGCTGGCGCGGGCATAGCCGTCGGCCATGAAGCCCGCGCCCTGTTCATGCCTGGGCAGGACATGGCGGATTTGCGAACCCGCCAGCCCCTTGTACAGTTCCAGCGTATGGACGCCGGGAATGCCGAACACGGTATCAACGCCATAATTCTCAAGCAGAAGGGCGATTGCCTCTCCGCAGCTCCGATTCGCTGGCATCGGCCCCGGCCCGGCTGGTTAGAACGGAATTTCGTCGTCGAGGCCGCCACCCGACGGGGCGCCGCCGCCACCGCCGCCACCCTGGCCGTAATCGCCGCCGCCGTAATCGCCGCCACCGCCGCCCTGGCCGTAATCGCCACCGCCGCCGCCGCCGCCGCCATCACCGCGGCCGCCCAGCATGACGAGATTGCCGCGAAAGCGTTGCAGCACCACCTCGGTCGAATATTTTTCCTGGCCGCTCTGGTCGGTCCATTTACGGGTCTGCAACTGGCCTTCCAGATAGACCGTGCTGCCTTTTTTCAGGTATCGCTCGCAAACCTCGGCGATCTTCTCGTCGAACACGACGACCCGATGCCATTCCGTCTTTTCCTGCATATCGCCGCTGTTCTTGTCGCGCCAACGCTCCGATGTGGCGACCGACAGATTGCATACCTTGCCGCCATTCTGCATCGTCCGCACTTCCGGATCCCGGCCCAGATTGCCGACGAGGATGACCTTGTTAACGCTGCCTGCCATGAGTTTCCCGTCCCGATTTCGCTAAATTTCCCCATACCCGCCCATCAAAAGAGCGGCGGTTGGCGTGGTTCGCCCGATTCCCCGTGACTATAACTGCTGCAGTCGTCGCTCGCCAGCCGCAATACCGACGATGGGGGACTTTCGTGCGGGGCCTTCACCCCCTATATTGTTCTGCTGCCCCCAATTCACGAAATGACAGGTTCATGCATAAAACGATCAGCGTCCGCGGCGCCCGCGAACATAACCTCAAGGGCGTCGATGTCGACCTGCCCCGTGACGAGCTCGTGGTGATTACCGGACTCAGCGGCTCTGGCAAGTCTTCGCTTGCCTTCGACACCATCTATGCCGAAGGGCAGCGACGCTATGTAGAGAGCCTGTCAGCCTATGCCCGCCAGTTTCTGGAGATGATGCAGAAGCCCGACGTGGATTCGATCGAAGGCCTGTCGCCGGCGATTTCCATCGAACAGAAGACGACCAGCAAGAACCCCCGTTCGACCGTCGGCACGGTAACGGAAATCTACGATTATCTGCGGCTGCTGTTCGCGCGCATCGGCGTCCCCTATTCCCCGGCCACCGGCCTGCCGATCGAAAGCCAGACGATCAGTCAGATGGTCGACCGCATCCTGGCCATGCCGGAGGGAACCAAGCTCTATCTGTTGGCTCCGATCATCCGCGGTCGCAAGGGTGAGTACCGCAAGGAATTATTGGATCTGCAGAAACGCGGCTTTCAGCGGGTCAAGATCGACGGTGCGCTTTATGAAATCGAGGAAGCGCCGAAGCTGGACAAGAAGCGCAAGCATGACATCGAGGTCGTGGTGGACCGGGTGGTCGTGCGCGAGGACATTGCCAGCCGCCTGGCCGATTCCCTGGAAACCGCGCTTCAACTGGCGGACGGGCTGGCCATCGCCGAAGTCGCCGATACGGACGAACGCACGGTCTTCTCGGAACGCTTCGCCTGCCCGGTTTCAGGCTTTACCATCGACGAAATCGAACCGCGGCTGTTTTCCTTCAACAATCCGTTTGGCGCCTGCCCTTCCTGCGACGGGCTGGGCACGACAATGCATTTCAATCCGGAGATGACAGTGCCGGACGAAGGCAAAAGTCTTGCCGATGGCGCCATAGCACCCTGGGCGAATTCCACCTCTCCCTATTTCCGGCAAACGCTGGAAGGCATCGCGCGGCACTTCAAGGTCAGCATGCGCGAGCCCTTTCGCGATCTGCCCGAAATCGTGCGCAAGGCGATCCTGGAAGGCACCGGCGAGACCAAGATCAAGATTTCCTATGATGACGGAATGCGCAGCTATGTCATCGACAAGCCCTTCGAAGGCGTCATTCCCAATATGCAGCGGCGCTGGCGCGAGACCGACAGCGCCTGGGTGCGCGAGGAATTGGCGAAATATCAGAGCGTCGATAATTGCGACGTCTGCGATGGTTATCGGCTGAAGCCGGAAGCCCTTGCGGTGAAGGTCAACGGACTGCATGCGGGCCAGGTCTCGAACATGACCATCGCCGACGCCGGCCGGTGGTTCCGGGAACTTTCCGGCCATCTGAACGAAAAACACGCGACCATCGCAGAACGCATTCTCAAGGAAATCAACGAACGGCTGGGATTCCTGAACAATGTCGGGCTGGACTATCTGTCGCTGTCGCGCGGGTCAGGCACCCTGTCGGGCGGTGAAAGCCAGCGTATCAGGCTGGCGAGCCAGATCGGTTCGGGGCTGACCGGCGTCCTCTATGTGCTGGACGAACCCTCCATAGGGCTGCACCAGCGCGATAACCAGCGGCTTCTCGAGACCTTGCGGCGCCTGCGCGATCTGGGCAATACGGTCGTCGTGGTCGAACATGACGAGGACGCCATCCGTTGCGCCGACTACCTGGTGGATATCGGGCCAGGCGCCGGCATTCATGGCGGCGAGGTGGTGGCCGCCGGGCGACCCGAGGA
>JAOUMF010000218.1 GCA_029881615.1 Alphaproteobacteria bacterium
GGCCAGCGACATCGGCCCGATCAATGCGCCGGCGGTGGCGCCCAACCCCGCCGCCAGGGCGAAGCTGAGCATCAGGATGCGCCGGTTGTTCACGCCGACCAACTGGGCGGCGAGCAGGTTGAAGGCGACCGCCCGCATGGCGCGGCCAGTCATGGTGCGCGAGAAGAACCAGTTCAGCGCCAGGACGACCAGCAGCGTGACGCCCAGAATCCAGAGGCTTTGCGGCGCCACCGATGCGCCGCCGATGTCGATGGACTGGTTGCCCGACAGCGCGGGAACCACATGGAAATTACGCCCCCACAGCAGCTGCGCGCCGCCGCGCAAGAAAATCGACGCGCCGATGGTGATGATGATCAGGGTAACCACCGAGGCGTCGCGCGCCGGTTCGATGGCGAATTTCTCCAGCGCCATGCCGACCGCGACCGTGCCCAGAATGGCGAACGGAATTGCCGCGGCCACCGGCATCCCGGCCTGTTCGCACAGGAACCAGGTTATCATGCCGCCCAGCATGACGAACTCGCCCTGCGCGAAATTGATCACCTGGCTGGCGTTGTAGATGATCGAAAAGCCAACGCCAACCAGCGCATAGGTCGCGCCGACCGTAATGCCGGCGAACAGAAACTGCAGAAATTCGGCGCTCATGGACCCCGCCAGAAAGACATAAAATGCTTCCCCGCCCGCCGGGACGGGGAAGCGCTATCCCAAATCAACCGTCGGCTAGTCCAACAGTTTCCAGTCACCGTTCCGGATTTCGACCATAACAAAAGAGTTGGTGTCGAGACCGAGATGATCTTCGGGCGACATGGTGTAGATGCCGTCGGCGCCGATATAATTTTTCGTGTTTTCAATCTCTGTACGGACTTTCTCCTTATCGGTGCCGCCCGCGCGCTTGATCGCGCCGATGGCAATCATCAGCCCGTCATAGGCATGGCCGCCGAAGGTGGAAATCGGCTCGTTATATTTGGCCGTATAGGCCGCCTCGAAATCCATGCCGACCTTCTTCTGCGGATGGGAATCCGGCATCTGCCTGGCGACCAGCAGGGCGGCGGCCGGCAGGCGCATGCCTTCGGACGCACCCTCGGTCCCCTTGACGAACTGCATCGAGGCAGAGCCGTGCGACTGGTAATGCGGCAGCGTCATGCCCAGCTGTTTGTAGTTCCTGGCCTCGACCACCGCGTCGGCGCCGAACCCGCAATAAAGCAGCACCTGCACCCCGGCGGCATTCTTGATCTTGGTCAGCTGCGCCGTCATGTCGGTATCGCCCTTGCCATGGGTCTCGTTGGCCACGATCTCCATGCCATATTCTCCGGCGAGCTCTTTGGCATTCGCGGTGCAGGACTTGTCGAAACCGCCGCTGCCGGCGAAAAGCGCAACCCTGGAAAGCCCCTGGGCCTTGATGTCCTGATAAATTCTGCGAACGGCCAGCCGGTCGCTATGGGGGGTCTTGAACACCCATTTCTTGACCGGTTCGACGATCACGCTGGCGCCGCCGAAGGAAATGAAGGGCACGCCGGCCTTTTCCACCAACGGGATGACCGCCATCGTCTCGCCGGTCGTGCTGCCGCCCAGAATGATATCGACCTTGTCGTCATTGATCAGGCGCTTGACGAAACCTGCGGCCTTCTTGGCGTCGCCGCCGGAATCATACAGCACCAGTTCGATCTGCCGGCCATCGACGCCCCCATTGGCGTTGACCGTGGCGACATACATTTCCAGGGCCTTCTTTTCCGGGTCGCCAAGAAACGAGGCGCCGCCGGTAACGGCCAGGAAAGAACCAATCTTTACGGTTTCCGCCGCCGATACGCCACCGGCGGCCAGCATAACGGCAAGCGCCGTGACCAGTCCCGCGGCGCATTTTCCCAACAAATTCCGAATCATTTTTTTCTCCCTGCAGTATCAGTGCGTTATCGCTTCCGCCCATGCGCAGGGCGGTGCGTCATTGTTTCCACTCGACCCGCCGGTCACTTGGCCTTAGTTTTTATGTGGTCTAAAAACCATATAGACAGTAAGTGATTGGTGCAATCCGTTTCAGGACGCGTTACTGTGTCACAGCCTTATATGTAGACGAAGGAATTGGGAGCCGTGGACGCCAAGGTGCAAACCAAGACCAGTAAAGGCCATGACGACGCCGAAAGGGAGGGGCTGGACCAGGCCGGCATCCGCCCGATGATCGGCAACGAGGCCATCGCGCGCGGCGCCTGGGAAGCCGGGGTCAGGGTCGCCGCCGCCTATCCCGGCACGCCCAGCACCGAAATCATGGAATTTCTGGGAACCTATCCGGCCGGGGATTCCCACGTGCAGTGGTCGACCAACGAAAAGGTCAGCCTCGACGTGGCGATCGGCGGCTCCTTCGCCGGCGTACGCTCGATCACCGCGATGAAGCATGTGGGTCTGAACGTCGCGTCCGACGCGCTGATGTCGCAAGCCTATATCGGCGTCAATGGCGGGCTGGTGCTGGTGGTCTGCGACGATCCCGGCATTCATTCCTCGCAGAACGAGCAGGACACAAGGATGTTCGCCCGTTTCGCCCAGGTCCCGGTGCTGGAGCCGGCGGACGCGCAGGAAGCGCTGGATTACACCCGGCGCGCCTTCGACATCAGCGAGGAATTCGATACTCCCGTGATCCTGCGCAGCACCACGCGGCTGTCGCACACGCGAAGCCCGGTGAAGACCAGACCGCGCACCGATGTGGAACCGCGCGGCTTCAACGAGGATACGGTCAAGAACGTCATCATCCCGGCGCATGCCAGGATGGCCCACCCGCGGGTGCTGGCGCGCGAAGTCAAGCTGCAGGAATTCTTTGCCAGCCCCGAATTCACCCGCTGGGAAGAGGGCAGCACGGAAATCGGCATCATCACCGCCAGCACCGCCTATAGCTATGTGAAGGAAGTCCTGCCCGAAGCCAGCGTCCTGAAGCTCGCCGCATCCTATCCGATGGCGATCGACCGGGTGCGGGAATTCTACGAGGCGATGGACCGGGTGCTTGTGATCGAGGAACTGGAGCCGGTGATCGAAACCGCGATGAACGCGGCAGGCATGCCCGTCGAGGGCAAGGCCTTTTTCCCGCGCGACGGCGAGTTCTCGCCCGAAGTGGTGCGCGAGGGCCTGCGCAAGGCCGGCATCATCGAAGGGGCGGAGGAACAGGTTCCCTTCCCGGTCACGCCGACGGCCCGTCCGCCGGTTCTGTGTTCCGGCTGTCCGCATATCACCAGCTACATGGCGGTGCGTTCGGTCAATGCCCGCGTCGCCGGCGATATCGGCTGCTACACGCTGGCCGCCGTCGATCCGCTGCGCGCCATCGATACCTGCGTTTCAATGGGCTCGAGCATCGGCAATGCGGTGGGCTTCGCCAAGGCGGGGCTGGAAACCCGGCCGATCATCGCAACCATCGGCGATTCCACCTTCCTGCATGGCGGCATCCCGGCATTGATCGACGCGGTATACAACAACGCCAACATCACCGTGATGATCCTGGACAATCACATCGTCGCCATGACCGGCGGCCAGGATCATCCCGGCACCGGCAAGACCCTGCGCGGCGAGGAAACCCACCGTGTTGTTTTCGAAGACATGGTCCGCGCCTGCGGCGTGAAATGGGTCAGGAAAGTCGATTCTTACGATATGGCGTCGCTCTATCAGGCGCTACGCGAAGCGATCGAGCATAAGGGCGTTTCGGTGGTGATTTCCGACCGGCCCTGCGTGCTGGACCCGGTGAAGCTGAAAGGTTCGCCCATGCAGGTCGCCGCCGCCGGCTGCACCGCCTGCCAGTCCTGCATGAATCTGGGATGCCCGTCGCTGGGATGGTCGGAAGAGGTGCTCGACGGATATCACAAGGTCCGGATCGACGAAACGACCTGCATCGGCTGTTCGCTCTGCGCCCAGATCTGCCCGTCCGACTGTATCCGGCCGGTGGTGAACTAGCATGGCCGGCAAGGTGGCGACCAAACCCCGCAGCGTCCTGATCGTCGGGGTCGGCGGACAGGGCGTCATCATGATGTCGAAGGTGCTGGCGCTGGTCTGCCAACGCCATGGCCTGCAGGTAAAACAGAGCGAAGTGCACGGCATGGCCAAGCGGGGCGGCGGCGTGTTCAGCCATATCCGCTATGGCGAGACGGTCTCGTCGCCAACCATCCCGAAGGGCGAGGCCGACGTTCTGCTGGCGATGGAATGGTCCGAGGGGCTGCGCTGGCTGGATTTCCTGAGGCGCGATGGCGGCGCCTTCATCGCTGATACAAAGCGTATCGTGCCGCCCTTCGCCTTCCGCAGCCGCAAATACGGCTCGCAGCCGATCTATTCGCCCGAAGCCCCGCGCGAGGTGATGGAAATGGTCGGCAGCGGGTTCGCGCTGGACGCGACGAAGATCGCCGCCGAGTTGGGCGAACCGCGCGCCGCGAACACGGTTCTGCTGGGCGTGCTGTCGACCACACTGGAATTTTCCGCCGACGACTGGCGCGAAGTAATCGCGCAGAATGTTCCGGCCAAGGCGCAGGAGGCCAACCGCCTGGCCTTCGAGGCAGGCCGCGATTGGGCCGACGCCAGCCGCGCATCGACGATGGAAGATCGCCTGAGGGAACTGCCCGGCCGGGACGAACTGGCAGCGGAAATCGCGCCCAAGTCGGTCCAGTTCGAGATCACCGGCGAATGGTGCAAGGGCTGCGATATCTGCGTCAAGATGTGCCCCGAACGCTGCCTGCGGCTGAACGACGAACAGATCGCCGAATTGGCCAACCCGGAAGCCTGTACCGGCTGCCGCATCTGTGAATGGCTATGCCCGGATTTTGCCATCCGCGTGCATCGCGTACCCGTCCTCGAACCGGTGGCCTGAATGTCGAACCGCACCCTCCCCGTCAATCTGCAAGGCAACCACGCCTGCGCGCTGGGCGCCGTGGCCGCGGGCTGCCGTTTCTACGCCGGCTACCCGATCACGCCATCTTCCGAAGTCGCCGAAAAAATGTCGGCGGAACTGCCCAGGGTGG
>JAOUMF010000220.1 GCA_029881615.1 Alphaproteobacteria bacterium
CGGTCTTCCGCGCGTAGCGCGTCGAGGATGGCGTAGGCGCCCGTGGGCTGGTGGCTGCCCCAGATCAATTCCAGAACCCGGCGCCTCAGCGCCGTTAGTTTCACGCCACGGCGCGTGCATAGCGCGGATGCGCCATCAAGCGCGCTGTCGATACAGTGTTGATGGTCGTGCGGTTCGGCTGAAAAGGGAAGGCTGTTATCCATGGGGTTCTTTATAGCATCCGCGCGATTTCTTGTCGCAGGGATTGGGGGATTCTACCGAATTGCAATTATTAGATGCATTTCTTAAAAATATATAGCACCAAATGGTTTAGTATATGGTTTACATAAAATGCAATGGAAAGCATTTTTACCACATTTATGGGCTCGGGTTATGGTTAACGCAAAATACCGCTAAGTAATTTAAAAATTATGGAATTTTAGTGTATCATAAACAGTTGTTAGTGTGGTGGCGCGATCTGCCCCGTGGATTGTGTGGGGAAGTAACAAACCGGTATTTATATGGAACAAGGTGGGCGTAAGCAGGTAGGGCAAGCCCCCGATAATGGCGATGCAAATTCCAGGGCCGGTTCCGAGTGGCTGGGCCTGGGGGCGATTCGTGGATATCTGCGGATCGGACTGGGAATTGTCGCCGGATTTATCTTCGGTGCGATGGTCGTTCAGGGATGGCTGGACGATCGGGAAGCCGACAGGGTTGCTCGTGAACGGATAGGCGTTGCCCTTGAACAGGGCAGCGTGCCGTTGAACCTGTTCTTTTCCGAAACGGTGGCGCGGCTGCTTGCGCTGGAGGCCGTGGCTGGCGAGTCGCCGGGTAACGCGCTCAGGCTGGAACCGGGATATCGCCGATACGATACCGATGGCAGGCCTTTGAGCGGCGGTCCGGCTATCGCCACCATTGTCGAGGCGGCGGCGGTGGCGTCGGACGCCGGTTATCCCGCCATCGCCATGCCGTTTGAGGCGGGTGGGTTGTGGTACAGCGCGATCGTCAAGGAACGGCACGATCCCCAAGGGCAGCCTGCCGGTTATGAGGGCATTCAGTTCCCCGTGTCCCGCATTCTGGACTGGTGGTCGCGCAGCGGCCGTCCGTCCGGATCTTCGGCCACGCTTTTGAGCCGGGACGGCAAGGTCTGGCTGCATGATCCCTTCATACCCGCCCTGATCGGCGCTGACGCCGCCAGCGATCCTTTCGCTGGCGCCGTGGGCGCCGACATGACGCATCTTTCGCGTACTGTCGATTACGATGGCGGTGGCGTCGACGCCATTGTCGGGTGGCGCTCGCTGGAATCGTTCGGGTTGGTTTACGTGGTGGGAATGGATCGCACGCAGCTTCCGTCGCCGTCCGGCGCATCCGCCACGTTTCCGTTGGTCATCGCCCTTCTGGTCACTGGCGGCGCCTTTCTTGTCGTGACTTTCATGGGAAGGGCCGTCGCGGCGGCTCCGGCGGCCCAGGTGGCGCCGGTCTTGCGCCAGGCGGCGCGGCAGCCGGCGCCAAGGATGCGGGAATCGCCCTCCCATAATGGCCTGATGACGATTGCCGACAACATGCCGGTGATCCTGTTCGAGCAGCGGGTAGGCGGGGAAGGTTCCATCGCATACAGCTATGTCAGCCATGGTTTGCGGGATATTCTCGGCGTTGAACCGGCGCGTCTGGTGTCGCGGCCGGAAATCATGTTCGAAATGATCCATCCGGAAGATCGTGCGCGGGTTCGTCATGAATATGAATCGGGCTGGACCACCGGCGAGGATATCGACCTGACCTACCGCGTCGTCGTGGAACAGGGCAAATCGAAGTGGGTCCATAACCTGGCCCGGGCCAGCGCCTGGACCGGGGCCGGCCAGCCCAGCGTATGGGATGGCATTCTGCTCGACGTTACCGCCCAGAAGCTGGCGGAGAGCGAATTGCGTGCCGTGCGAAATGAGGCCGAGATGACCAGCCGGGTCAAGGCTGAGTTTCTGGCGAATGTCAGTCACGAATTACGGACGCCGCTGAACGCCATCATCGGTTTTTCCGAGGTGATCAGCAGCGAGACATTCGGCCCGGTCGGCGTCGACAAATATCTGGAATATGCCCACGATATCCATGAAAGCGCCGATCACCTTCTGGCCGTGGTCAATGACATTCTGGACCTGTCCAAGATCGAAGCCGGCCGCGCTACCCTGGTGCTGGAAGACGCCGACGCCACGGAACTGGTCGATTCCTGTTTGCGCCTTATCCATGGCCGCGCCGCGGACTCTCGCCTGCAGCTTCGCCGCCTTGTTGAGGACTCGCTGCCCCGCCTGCGGGTAGACCCATTGAAGATCAAGCAGATCCTGATCAATCTGTTGTCGAATGCGGTCAAATTCACGCATTCGGGCGGGGCTGTCACCCTGCGCGCCGCGTCGACGCCCGAGGGCGGTATCGTTTTTTCCGTCAGCGATACAGGCATCGGTATTGCCGAGGAAGATTTGTCGAAGGCAATCGAAACCTATGGCCAGGTCGAGCCTTCCGACGGCGTCCGGGTAGAGGGCACGGGGCTGGGCCTGCCGCTGGCCAAGGCGCTGACCGAATTGCATGGCGGCGAGCTGAAGATCGAAAGTTCGGCGGGTAAGGGGACGACCGTTACGGTGACTCTGCCGCCTGGCTGCGTTGCACCTGCGAAGCGCACGGAATCCTGAAAAAATAGCTATTTTACGGGTGCCGGCATTTAAGTTGCCGGGTCCCTGCCATTGGTATATATTGCAACGCAATGAATTTGTTGCGCCGCAGCAATCGTAGTGAGTCCCAGCGTCGGAACCGGGCACGGATTTTCGAATTCAGGGATTATGGTCACGCGGGCCGATGTGGCAGATAAGGAAACCCAGGTGAACGGATCGATCAGCAGTGGTGATAATGACGACCTGATGGGATACCCCATCGAGCAGTTGTCGGTCGGCATGACGGCGTTGTTTGCCAAGACAATCACCGAAGCGGATATCGTTCTCTTCGCGGGGATTTCCGGGGATATCAACCCGGTCCATCTGAACCATGAATTCGCGACCGAGACCATGTTCGAGGGACGGATCGCCCATGGGATGCTGACGGCCGGTCTCATCTCCACCGTGATCGGCACCAAGCTGCCGGGGCCGGGGGCGATCTACCTGAAGCAGAGCCTGAATTTCAGGGCGCCGGTGCGTGCCGGCGATACGGTGCGCGCCCGGGCGACGATCAAGGAAGTGATCCCGGCGAAAAACCGCATCGTGATGGATACCGTGGCGACCGTCGGCGACACGGTGGTGCTGGATGGCGAGGCCCTGATCCTGGTGCCAAGCCGCAAGGCCTGATTTTTCCGGCTGATTTTCCCCTAGGCAAAATTCGTGCTCCACATTCCGCGCGCCAGCGGCTATACCCCGTGGGCGCGGAAAGAGGGGCCATGCAGATTCTTCGTCACTACACGGATGTGCCGGATGCGCTCAGGGGCGGTGTTGCCGTGCTGGGCAATTTCGATGGTGTCCATCTCGGCCACCAGGCTGTGATCGCCGCCGGCAAGGCCGTTGCGGGCAAGACCGGCGCGCCCCTGGTTACGGTGACGTTCGAACCGCATCCCCGCAGTTTCTTTCGCCCCGACGATCAGCCTTTCCGCCTGACGCCCTTCCGTAACAAGTCTCATCATATCGAGGCGCTGGGCATCGACCTGTTGCTGGTGCTGCATTTCGACGAGGCGCTGCATAATATGACGGCCGAGAATTTCGTCGCCGATGTCCTGGTCAAGGGGCTGGGCGTCAGCCATGTGGTCGTCGGTTACGATTTCGTTTTCGGCCATAACCGGGGCGGCGATACGGAATTCCTGCGTCGCGCGGGCGAGGATGGCGGGTTCGGCGTTACCATCGTCGACCCGGTCAGCGCGCCGGGCGAGCAGATCTATTCCTCGACACGAATTCGCGATCATCTGCGCGCCGGGCGCCCGGCCGAGGCCGCGATGTTGCTGGGGCGGCCGTTCGAATTCGAGGGGCGCGTCATGCATGGCAATGCGCTGGGCCGCGACCTCGGTTATCCGACGGCTAATCTGACTTTCGGTGAATATTTGCAGCCGGCTTATGGAATTTATGCCGTGCGGGTCGGGATCGAAGGGGATGATGGGCCGCGATGGCATGAAGGGGTCGCCAGCTTCGGCATAAGGCCAACTATCGGCGATGACGAAGAGCCGATTCTGGAAGCCTATATATTTGATTTTTCAGGCGATCTTTACGGAAAGCATTTGCGGGTTCAACTGATTGATTATATCAGGCCGGAGATAAAATTCGACGGCTTGGAGGCGCTGACCGTGCAGATCGAGGACGATTGCCGGGTGGCGCGCGAAATTCTTCGCAATAGCCGGGCATAATACCCATCTTGACCCTGGGAGCGCCGGTGCATACTGTGCCCGCGCGCCGGACCGCAAGGTCCGGCATTCATTCGTTTTTTTGATTACAGCCGATCGAGAACAAGTCCGATGACCGTCGATTACAAGGATACCATCCGTCTGCCGAAGACGGATTTTCCCATGAAAGCCGGGCTGCCCCAGAAGGAGCCGCTGCTGCTGGAACGTTGGGAGAAGACCGATCTTTACGGGCGGTTGCGCGCGGAATCGAAGGGGCGGGAGGACTTTGTCCTGCATGATGGCCCGCCTTACGCGAACGGACATCTGCATATCGGTCATGCGCTGAACAAGATCCTGAAGGACGTGATCAACCGTTCGCAGCAGATGATGGGCAAGAACGCCCATTATGTGCCGGGCTGGGATTGCCATGGCCTGCCGATCGAATGGAAGATCGAGGAAAAATACCGCGCCGCCGGCAAGGACAAGGACGAGGTGCCGATCGTCGAATTCCGCAAGGAATGTCGCGAGTTCGCCGCGCACTGGATCGACATCCAGCGCGCGGAATTCAAGCGCCTGGGCGTCGCCGGCGACTGGGAAAATCCCTATACCACGATGGCCTATGCCGCCGAGGCGCAGATCGCCCGCGAGATCGGCAAA
>JAOUMF010000221.1 GCA_029881615.1 Alphaproteobacteria bacterium
AATTAACGGTGATCAGCGGCAGGTAGATCCCCAGCGAACGGTATAGCCAGGGGAAGTAACGATCGAGCACCATCTCGAGAATCTGCACCGTGGCCGCGATAACGCCAATCGAGGCGATCAGCACCAGGAAGCTTAGATCAACCCCGCCCAGCCCCAGCCACGCCAGCGCCCCAGGGCCCAGCAACCAGGTGAATAGAAGGTTGTTTACGGGCACGGTGACGGTCTCGACCACGATCATGGCAAGGCCCAGCCCGAACGCGGTTTCCAGGCGCCGCGATACCGCGAGGAAGGTGCACATGCCGAGGAAATAGGCGAGCGCCAGATTGTCGGTAAAGATGGCGCGCAGCAGCAGTTCCGTCATTCGCCGGCCTCCCCGCTCTTGCCGTCTGTGGCGGCCTCGGCCTGTTCCGGACGGATCGTGCGGATCGCCCAGACCAGCAGACCAAGCAGAAAGAACGCGCTCGGCGGCAAGGCCATCAGCCCCAACGGCGTGAACCAGCCACCATCGGCGACAGCCGGCAGTATGACGATTCCCATCAGCGTGCCCGCGCCCAGCAACTCGCGCACGATGCCCATCGCGACCAGAATCAGGCCGTATCCCAGGCCGTTGCCGATTCCGTCCAGCAGGCTTGCCCCCGGCGGGTTCTTCATGGCGAAGCCTTCCGCGCGGCCGAGCACGATGCAATTGGTGACGATGAGGCCGACGAACACGCTGAGGCGCTTGCTCATCGCGAACATATAGGCCTGCAACAGCTGGTCCACGACGATAACCAGCGAGGCGATGATCGTGATCTGCACGATCAGCCGAATGGACCGGGGGATATGGTTGCGGATCAGGCTGATGATGCCGTTGGACAGGGTAAGCACGACGATCAGCGCGGCGCTCATCACCAGGGCGGTGGACAGCGACGTCGTCACCGCGAGCGCAGAGCAGATCCCCAGCACCCGAAGCGTCACCGGGTTGGAAACGAGGATCGGATCTATTACGGTTCGGCGGCTATCGTTCATCGGTTGGCCTCCGTCTTCAGGCGGTCCAGATATGGCCCATAACCATCGGGGCCGAGCCAGAAACGCAGCAGGCTGGTGACCCCGTTCCCGGTGCGCGTGGCGCCCGAAATTCCATCGACCTGATACATATCCGCGCCCGCGCCCTTGACCACCTCGATACGGATGACCCCTGCGGCATCGGCCACTTGCTTGCCCGGCCACAGGGCCTGCCAGGCCTCTTCCCCGATGCGCGCGCCCATGCCCGGCGTTTCATCCTGTTCATGGAAGGTCAGCGCGGCAACGGTGTTCAGATCCGCCTTCAAGGCAAGATACCCTTTCAGCATCGATTGATAACCAACCCCGCGCACGGACAGAATCACCAGTTTCAAGGCGCCCCCGTCACGCAGTTCAAAAACGGTTGCGACATCTTCACGGCTACCCAACCCCGCATGATCGCGAGTGGGCGGCAATTCGCTACTGGTGCCCGGATCGCGATTCACATAAGCGCCAGTGGCAAGATCGACCATGCGCGCGTCGGGAATGCCCCCGCCCAAGGTTTCCAGCATGTCCAGCATGCGGGCCGCGCTATCCGCCAGCCGGTTGGCGTTCTGCATCGGCCGCAAGGTCACCGCCGCAACCGAGACCACCAGCGAGCAGACCAGCGCTACCAGCAGGGCCACACCGACAGTCTTCGCGGGACTATCGTTGGGCAGACGCAAAAATGCCCGCCACCAGGAGAGCGGATTGAGGTCAGCCATGGTCCGGCCTCCAATTCAACGCCCGGTCCAGCAGCGGCGCAAACAACCCGCCCAGAAGCGCCGCAAATACAATACCGTCCGGCTGGTCGGGATTGGCCATGCGGATCACGACAATCAGCCCCCCCACCAACAATCCGTGCAGCCATCGCGCGCCCTTCCCCGCAACGACGCCTTCGGGCGAGGCGGCAAGGAAAAGAACCCCGGCGGCGAAGGCCCCGAGGTCAAAATGCCCCCACCAAGCGGAATCGCCCATCAGAAACGCCGCGGAACCCGCGCCGATCATGGCGCCCAGGGCGACCTGCCAGGCCAGCACGCCTCTCAACACCAATACTGCCGCACCGGGTAGGCATGAAACGGCAAGCAAGGGGTCGGGCGACTGTGCGAGGATGTCTCGCGCCTCGAACCCACCCTCAGGGAACGAGAAAATGGCGAAGGCCAGGCCAATCAGGGCCGGCGGCAAGATCGCCTTTCCACCGAAGATTTCACGCCCGAAGACGGCGCCGAAGCTGAGCGCGAGAACGGCGGCGCCCCAGCCAACCGGCCCGGGCAGCATCACAACAAAGATCATGGCAAAGGCAGGCAGGCCCGGCCCCCTCGGCCGCCCCATACGGCGGGCGAACAGGGCAGCCCAGCCATAGGCAATGCCAAGAGCGAGCACAAGAAGCAACAACCGTTGCAGCGCCGCTTCCATGCCGTCGCCATACAAACGTGCGATCAGGGGAGGCGCCAACGCCAGCACCCAGAAAAGATCGTCACGGTCTGGATCGGTCATGATCATCGCATGCCCCCGTACCAGTGTAAGGCCAGCGGGGCGCGTTGACAACGGCGCGCCTGAACCGCCAACGCCGATCGGCGATTTCTGTCGTCAGGTCGAGTTCAGAAACCAAAGCGCGGCGTTGAGCGCCGTTGCGTAAGCGACCCAGAGCAGATACGGCACGAAAAGCACACCCGCCAATCGGTCTATCCTCCAGAAGAGGACGGTGTTGGCGGCGATAAAAACGAGCAAGAAGACGATCTCGCCCAGCGCCAGGTCAATCCGCCGGAGGCCGAAGAACAAGAACGACCAGGCGAGATTCAATCCCAGCTGCATGGCGAAAACCGCAAAGGCCCGCCGGCCAGGCCAAAGCCCCGCGCGACGCCACACCCGCCACCCCGCGACAGCCATAAACAGATACAGGGTTACCCAGACGGGCGCGAAAACCCAGTCCGGCGGGTTGAAGGGCGGTTTCAGGAGCGCCTGATACCAGGTTCCGACACTTGTTGCCGTGATCGCGCCGCCAATGCCCGAAACCAGAAGGCACAGCGTTATGAAAACGGCGAGACCGAAGACATCCTGACTGGGTTTGATCGGCTTTTCCATGACCTTCATGGATCTATGTCCCGACGCCCCGCTGTCGAGCCTGCATCCCATGGCTTCGGCTTTTTCCCGGGGCACCCGGCTCATTCCACCGCGCGGGGGTCCAACGCGTCCTGCAGGCCGTCGCCGAGGAAGTTGAAGGCGATGACGGTAACGAAGATCGCCAGACCCGGCCAGATCGCCAGCGCGGGTGCGTTCCAGATCAGCTCTTGCGCATTGGTCAGCATATTGCCCCAGCTCGCCACCGGCGGCTGAATGCCCAGCCCCAGGAAGCTGAGCACGGATTCAAACAGGATGATATTGCCCATCGACAGGGTCGTCGCCACGATGATCGGCGAGACCGCGTTGGGCAGGATGTGGACCGCCATGATGCGCCAGTGCCCGGCGCCCATGGAACGCGCCGCGGTGACGAATTCGCGCGAGCGAATGCGCAGAGCCTCGGCCCGCACCAGTCTTGCCACCGTGGTCCAGCCGAACAGGGCGACGATAACGACGATGCGGTAGAGGCTGACATCCTCCGACTGCGCCAGTTCCGCCGGGATACCTATCTTCGCCAGGTCAATGGCGGCCAATACGATCAGCAACGGCAGCAACGGCAAGGCGATCACCCCGTCGGTGAAGCGCATCACGAAGGCATCCAGCCGCCCGCCGAAATAACCCGCCAGCAATCCCAGGCTGGTGCCAATCACCGCCGCGAACGCCGCCGCCGACAGTCCCACAGCCAGTGATACCCGCCCGCCATAAAGCAGCCGCACCAGCAAGTCGCGGCCCAGCTCGTCGGTGCCCAGCGGATGTTCGGTCGATGGTGGAGCGAAGCGCGTAAACAGATTCGCCTCATTGGCATCCACCCCCAGCGCGTATTCCACCAGCGGCGCGGCCAACGCCAACAGCGCCAGTAAGATCAGCAGAATCAGGCTCGCCAAAGCCAGCCGGTGCTGCATGAAGCGGCGCGCCATGCGGGCGGCCATGCCGCGCGGCGCCCCCCTGGGTGCGGCGTTGGCGGCGCTGCTCATCGGCCCGCCTCCAGGCTTCGAAAACTCACGCGCGGATCCAGCCAGACATAGGCGATATCGGCCAGCAGGTTACCCAACAGCGTCATCGCGGTGGCGAACAGAAGCCCGACCAGCGCCAGATTATAATCGCTGGCCATGATGGAATCATATGTCATGCGGCCGATGCCGGCCCAGCCGAACATGATCTCGGTAATAAGCGCGCCCGAAAACACCGCCCCGAAACTCAACCCCAAAACGGTGATCAGCGGCGGGATCGCGCTTTTCAGGGCATGCCCCCAGATCACGCGCTGCTCGCCCAACCCCTTGGCCTCGGCCGTGCGGATGAAATCCTGACGCAGTGTTTCCAGCATGCTGGCGCGTATGAAGCGGGTGAAGCCGCCGACGCTGACAATGGTCAGGGTGACCACGGGAAGGATCAGATAGGGAAGGCTGTCCCACCAACCCGCATCGGCGGTGACCGGCCCCATGCCGCCGGCCGGCAGCCAACCCAGCGTGATCGAGAACAGGATCATCATCAGCAGCGCCAGCCAGAAGGGCGGTATCGATATGCCGGCAAAGCAGGCCATATTGACCGCGTAATCGAATGCCGAATAGGGCCGCGCCGCCGCGTAAACGCCAATCGGAATGGCAATGGCGATGGCGAGGATTTCGCTGATCCCCAGCAGCAGAAGGCTGTTCCACAGCCGGGGCCACAATATCTCCAGCACCGGCCGCATATGGGTGCGCGAAAAGCCGAAATCGCCATGCAGGGCGGCGACCAGCCAGTTCCAGTAACGCACGACAATCGGCTGATCAAGCCCATACAGAGCCTTCAACCGCGCGGCGTCGGCCGGCGTCAGCTTCGGATCGGA
>JAOUMF010000222.1 GCA_029881615.1 Alphaproteobacteria bacterium
AGCCAGGACTTCTCCTATAATATCCTGAAGATGGTCGGCAACTACTCGGAAAGCTACGAGCAGAATGTCGGACCTAACACTCCGTTGAAGCTCGAGCGTGGGCTTAACGCTTTGTGGAATAATGGTGGCATTCTCTACGCCCCGCCGTTCCGCTAAGACAAAGATCAGGATTACGCCCCCGGCATCAAAACCGGGGGCGTTTTCCCATTTCACGAAAATCCCGACTCATAAAGTCCGGCCATTGACTCATGGCCTACTTTCGTATTCGGTAAAAAGAAACTACAACGATTTGAACGGGGACATTCATAATGTCTGCACAGGGAGAAACCCCCTCGCGCGGCGGGACTGCCTTCTGGAACGATCCGAAATTCAGAAGCATATTCTTCCAGCTTCTGGTTGTGGCGGCCGTTGCAGCATTCGGCTGGTATCTTTTCCGGAACACCAGCGCCAACCTTGAGCGCCAGGGCATCGCATCCGGCTTCGACTTCTGGAATTCGACCGCTGGTTTCGGCATCATCGACAGCTGGATCGAATATAGCGAAGAATCGACCTATGGCCGCGTATTCTGGGTCGGCCTGCTGAACACCCTGACCGTTTCAATCCTGGGCATCATTCTGGCCACAATCGTTGGTTTTACCATCGGCGTAGCGCGCCTGTCGCCAAACTGGCTGATCAGCCGCATGGCGACGGTCTATATCGAAACGCTGCGCAACATACCGTTACTGCTGCAGATTTTCTTCTGGTACGGCTTGATCCTCAAAGGATTCCCGCAAATCCGGAACAGCTACGATATTTTCGGCACCATATTCCTGAACAATCGCGGTCTCTATACACCGAAACCGATTTTCGAACCCGGCACATGGATGATGTTTATGGGCTTCGGCCTGGCCATCGCCGGGATTATCTGGCTTTCGACATGGAGCCACCGCCGCCAGCAACGCACCGGCGAACAGTTCCCGGTATTCCTGACATCGCTGGGCATGTTTATCGGAATCCCTGCCTTGGGGCTGCTGATCGCCTCTCTCGTCTATGGCGGCGTCCCGATTTCCTTCGATTACCCCTCTCTGCAGGGCTTCAATTTCAAGGGCGGGTCCGAACTGATCCCCGAACTGGTGGCGCTGCTGCTGGCCCTGTCGGCCTATACCGCGGCCTTCATCGCGGAAATCGTGCGCGCCGGGATCCTGGCGGTCAGCCATGGCCAGACCGAGGCCGCCCATTCCCTGGGCCTGCGCAACGGGCCAACGCTGCGGCTGGTGGTTATCCCGCAGGCGCTGCGTGTGATCATTCCGCCGCTGACCAGCCAGTATCTGAACCTGACCAAGAATTCGTCGCTGGCCGCGGCGATCGCCTACCCAGAACTGGTTTCCGTATTCGCCGGAACGGTGCTGAACCAAACCGGCCAGGCGGTCGAGGTGATCGGCATCACGATGGCCCTCTATCTGGGACTGAGCCTTTTGATTTCGTTCTTCATGAACTGGTACAACAAAAAAATGGCTCTGGTGGAGAGGTAATGAGATGACCGATACCGCATCAAACGGCGCCATCGTCAAACATGACCGCCACGAAGACCTTCCGCCGCCCAAGAGCGAAGTCGGCATCTATGGCTGGATTTATCACAATCTGCTTTATCCGTGGTACAATGCCGTCCTGACCCTGATCGGCAGCGCGATCGCGATATGGGCGATTTCGGGTGTCGTGGACTATATCTTCATCGGTTCGATCTGGGTCGGCGACGGGCCTGAAGCCTGTACCGCCCAGGACGGGTCGGTTATCCATGCCTGCTGGGTATTCATCGACGCCCGCTTCCATCAATTCATATATGGCCCCTTCTATCCCGAAGCGTTCCGCTGGCGAATCAACTATTCGTTCCTGCTGCTCGCACTGGTCGCCACGCCGCTGTTCCTGAATCCGGAATGGATCAGGCGCGGGATTGGCCTGGCGGTCGCCGGGGTCGCAACCATCTTCTCGCTCGTGGCGTATGGCGCCGGTCCCGCCGCGGTTATTGCATTCATGATGTTTGCGCCTTACGGCCTGTCCTACATCCGGCTCGGCACTATATTGCCGCACAGCGACCAGAATGCGGTAATCGGATTTGGTGTCCGCCTGGCGGTTATCGTTGCGGCGGGTGTCGCGGGGTATTTTCTCGGCGGGGCAATCCTGGGCGATAACGAAGCGATCGCATCAGGCTGGATACTGGCATTCCTCACCTTCGGCCTGGTTACGCTCAACAAGGCGTCAGTCAAATCCTGGATCGCGTTCCTGCTGATATTCATTTATCCCTTCATCGCCTTTTTCCTATGGGTCGGCGACGGATTCGGTCTGGACTATATCGAGACCCCGAAATGGGGTGGCCTGTTCCTGACGCTGGTCGTGGCCGGCACCGGAATCGCGGCGTCCCTGCCCGTCGGTATTCTGTTTGCGCTGGGTCGGCGATCGGAAATGCCGGCGGTCCGCGCGGTATCGATCGGCTTTATCGAACTGTGGCGCGGCGTACCGTTGATTACGGTTCTGTTCATGTCGTCGGTGATGCTGCCGCTGTTCCTGCCCGAAGGCGTCAATTTCGACAAGCTGCTGCGCGCGCTGATCGGCGTAGCGCTGTTTTCGTCGGCCTATATGGCCGAAGTCGTGCGCGGCGGCCTGCAGGCGATCCCCAAGGGGCAGTACGAGGCCGCGGCCTCGATGGGCCTGGGTTACTGGCAGATGATGCGGCTGATCATCCTGCCGCAGGCGCTAAAACTGGTAATCCCGGGCATCGTCAACACCTTCATCGGGTTGTTCAAGGACACCACTCTGGTGCTGATCATCGGGTTGTTCGACCTGCTGGGCAGCGTGCAGGCGGCGACGACCGATCCCAAATGGGTCGCCATGTTTGTTGAGGGCTATATCTTCACCGCCTTCGTGTTCTGGATTTTCTGCTTCGGCATGTCACGCTACAGCATGCATATCGAGCGCAAGCTTCATACCGGCCACAAGCGCCGCTAGTTACCGGGAGTACAATAAATGTCTGAAATAGCATCCAAACCGGTGGATATGAAAGTCACCGACAAACCGGCGATCGAAATCAGCGGCATGCATAAATGGTATGGCGATTTCCACGTGCTGAAGGACATCAACCTGACCGTGATGAAAGGCGAACGCATCGTCGTTTGCGGCCCGTCCGGTTCAGGAAAGTCGACCATGATCCGTTGTATCAACCGGCTGGAAGAACATCAGCGCGGCAGCATCATTGTCGACGGTATCGAATTGACCAGCGATCTGAAACAGATCGATCAGGTACGGCGCGAAGTCGGCATGGTGTTCCAGCATTTCAACCTTTTCCCGCATCTGACTGTGCTTGAGAACTGCACCCTGGCGCCGATCTGGGTCCGCAAGATGCCCCAGAAGGAAGCCGAGGAAGTCGCGATGGAATATCTGGAGCGCGTGAAGATTCCCGAGCAGGCAATGAAATATCCCGGCCAGCTTTCCGGCGGCCAGCAACAGCGCGTGGCCATCGCCCGTTCATTATGCATGAGCCCGCGCATCATGCTGTTCGACGAGCCAACCTCGGCGCTGGACCCCGAGATGATCAAGGAAGTGCTTGAGGTCATGGTCGATCTCGCCAAATCGGGCATGACCATGATCTGCGTGACCCACGAAATGGGCTTCGCGCGTGAAGTCGCCAACCGGGTCATCTTCATGGATGGCGGCGAGATCATCGAACAGAACGAGCCTGAAGAGTTCTTCCACAATCCCCAATCGGACCGGACCAAGCTGTTCCTCAGCCAGATCCTGCACTAACCCCGGCCGATAGCCTAAAACAGTGACGGCTCCGGCGGCTCTTCGGTCGCCGGGACCGTTGGCTCGATCAGTCCCGCATCGTCATGATGCGGATCGTTCAGCCGGCGGCTGACCGGATATGCGGTCAACTCGCCGCGCCAGGGCTCAATCAGATCAGAAGCCTCAACGGGCGAGGCCTCCAGCCAGGGACCGAAACGGCCGATATCCAGGATCACCGGCATACGATCGTGAATCGGGCGCATCGTCTCATTGGCCTCGGTGGTGATGATCACACAGCTTTCGATGACCTTGCCGTCCGGTCCCTGCCAACGATCCCATAGCCCCGCGAAAGCGAAGGGTGCGCCGTCCGCCCGCTCTATCCGCCAGGGCTGCTTGCCGGCGGCGGTCTTCTTCCACTCGTAAAATCCGTCGGCGGGGATCAGGCAACGCCGCTTGCGGAAGGCGTCGCGGAACATTGGCTTGGCCTCGACGCTTTCGCCACGGGCATTGATCGGCTGGTTCATCGAATCGGGGTCGCGCGCCCAGGCCGGCACAAACCCCCAATACAGGAAGACCAGTTCCCTCTCGTCCGCTTTCTCGCCACGCCGCACCGCGACAACCCGTTGCGAGGGCGCAATATTATAGCGCGCCTCCAACGCGGAAACGCTATCCACATTCACTCCGAAAAGGCGGCCAACCGCCTCAACGGGCAAAGTCAGGCTGTATCTTCCACACATAATAAATCGATCATGCCAGAAATCGCCCCTGACATGCGACTCTCGCGTGAAGCCGGAAGCATTTCACCACCCGCACAGTGAATCCTTGACGGCATGAGGATAAATCGTATCATCCCATATGTTCCTGATTTGTTCACAGTGACATCTAACCGAAATATGGTATTCTCGTCAACTACAACCACGACATATGGTGTTTATGCACAGGTTTTCCTGTCCACAGCCTGTGCAAAAGGGGGATAAATATGGAAGACTCGACCGAAATGCTGCTGCGTAACTCTTTCGATGACGAAGGTATGCAGGGCGGTGGCGTGGATGAACCGGTCGAGATTCGGGAAACAGCCGCGGAATTCGAGTCTGTGGATAACCTGCCGCTGGAAACCAACCCGCAAAATCACGAAAAAGTACGCGACTTTACGCAGAACGACCGCGGAATCCGTGTGCATCTGGATCGAAGCCGCGATGCGCT
>JAOUMF010000223.1 GCA_029881615.1 Alphaproteobacteria bacterium
CTGTCATCGACCCTCTGGCGCTCAGGCCCCGCCGCCGGTACAGTGCGGGCCGTTTGAATTCATTTGACGTGGCGGAGCAGGCGCATGGACCTTAAGCAGCATATTCGCGGAATACCCGATTTTCCCAAGCCGGGCATCCTGTTCTACGACATCTCGCCGATGCTGGCGCATCCCCGGGCCTGGCATTACTGCACGGCCAAGCTGGCGGCGATGGTGGCGGATTGGGAGCCGGACATCCTGGTCGGCATCGATAGCCGGGGGTTCCTGGTAGCGGCGCCGCTGGCGCTCAACATCGGCTGCGGTTTCGCCATGCTGCGCAAGCAGGGCAAGCTACCCGGCAAGACCATCGCCCATAGCTACGATCTGGAATACGGGTCGGACACAGTGGAGATTCAGGCCGACGCCATCGAACCGGGCCAGCGGGTGGTGATCCTCGACGATCTGATGGCGACCGGCGGCACCATGGCGGCCGGCATCGAGCTGATCCGCAAGGTCGGCGGCGATGTGCGCGGCGTGGCCTGTATCATCGAACTCACCTTCCTGGGTGGCCGCGACAAGCTGGACGTACCCTTGGAAGTGTTGATGAAATATGACGATTGACGCTTATCCGGTTGCCTTAACGGATCGGTAGTCTTCTATCCTTTAGGATGGGTTCTATCGCCCGCGCCATTCATTTCGGCGCGGGCGAAAAATAACTTGTCGGGAGAGAGACCGCCGTGACAGCCAAAGTGCCAAGCGACCTGCCGAATGCAGGCGAAGCCAATCAAGTCAGGGTCTGGGATCGATTCGTCCGTATTTTCCACTGGACCGTCGTCGCCGGATTCTTCGCCGCCTATTTTACCGACGGCGATTTTCTGGATTTGCATATCTGGGCCGGATACACGGTTGGGGCGCTGGTCCTGATCCGGATCGTCTGGGGTTTCGCGGGCCCGCGCCACGCCCGGTTCAGCGATTTTCTCTGCGGCCCGTTCAGGGCATTGCGCTATGTGTTCGACCTGGCGACTGGCCGCGCGGCGCGCCATCTGGGGCATAGCCCCGCGGGCGGCCTGATGGTGATGGTCCTGTTGGTGGGGCTTTTGGGCGCCAGTTGGACCGGCTACCAGCATTACATATCGGACGACCATTCCGGCGGCATGGCGTGGAGCAACTTCCTGATCTCTTCGGCCCATGCGCATGGCGAGGAAATCCATGGCCAGCCGGCTGCCGAGGTTGAGTTCTGGGGGCAGGCCCATGGCTGGCTTGCCGATCTGCTGTTGACGCTGGCGGTCCTGCATCTGGGCGGCGTCGCCTTGGCCAGCTTGGCCCACAAGGAAAACCTGGTCCGGGCCATGGTCACCGGAAGGAAACGGCGGGAATAGGCCGGGACGGCGCTGGCCCGCTTCCCCGCCCGGTTCCGTGCACGCGATAGAGCCCTATGGTTCCACCAGGTGGTGCTTGCCGATAGGTACGACCGTGCTCGCCTGCGGGCCCTTTTCGCCCTCCTTGGGATGGATGACCAGGCGGACCTCGTCGCCGTCTTCCAACTTTTCAAAATCGCCGTGGGTCACGCTGTTGCGGTTGAAGTAGATGTGCCGGCCGTCGCTGGTGTCGATGAAACCGTGGTCATGGGACATACCGGCGATCGTGCCATGCAGCGGAACCTCATGGGCCTTGACCTTGCCACGCTGCTTGCGCGCGTAGTCCTCCAACTGGCGGGTGGCGGCATTGAAGCCGTCGCGGATCGCCACGTAGACATCCTCATGCGCGTGGTCCAGCGGGCCCTGATGGCTGACGGCCAGTTCGCCGCCAACCACGCCGAGATCGATGCGGATGTCATAGAGTTTGCCTTGGTGGCCATGGCGGTGGGGCGCTTCGACGACGACCCGGCAACTCATCAGATGGTCCGAGAAACGTTCCAGCTTGCTGGCCTTCTCGCGAATGTTTGCCTCGACCGCTTCGGAAGGATCCATGCCCTTGAACGTGATTTGGATGGGAATCGCAAACATTTTGTCCTCCGCTTGTGTGAGCGGGGCGCAATCGGCGCCGATTGCGCCATGACCGTAACATAGTGCATGATAAGCACCTGATCCTTGATCCGTATCAATGCAGTGTTCCGGGCAGCGTTTTAGATTTCACGCTGCCCCGTCACTCTGTGCAAACCTCATGGATATCCGATGAATACAGATTCAATCCGACAGGGCCAGATCAAGGTCTGGGATCTGTTCGTACGCTTCTTCCACTGGACGCTGGTTGTCGCTTTCGCCGTGGCCTATGTCACCGAGGACGAGGCAATGGCACTGCATGTCTGGGCGGGTTATCTGGTCGGTGGACTGGTACTGGCCCGTATCGTCTGGGGTTTCGTCGGGCCGAAACATGCGCGTTTTACCGATTTCATATGTGGGCCGTTCCGCGCCTGGCGCTATCTGATCGATCTGATTACCGGCCGTGCCGAACGCCATATCGGGCATAGCCCGGCTGGTGGCGCCATGGTGCTGATGTTGATGGCGGGCTGCCTGGTTACAGTCTGGACCGGTATGACGCTATACGCCGCCGAGGAAGGCAAGGGGCCGCTGGCCTGGGATGCGCCGGCTGTCATCGCCCCGGCGCTGGCCGACAATGACGAGCGAGAAGGCCGTGAACATGGCGACAAGGAAGGTGAAGGCCTTCACGAACCGCTGGCGCATTTGACCTTCTTGCTGGTGCTGCTGCATGTGGGCGGGGTTGTCCTGGCAAGCATCGTCCACAAGGAAAATCTGTCCCGCGCGATGGTCACCGGTTGGAAGAGGGTACCTTGACCTGTTCTTTCACGGCCGCCGTACGATGCCTTCCTGGGCCAGCCGCCGGGCAAGGTCTATCAGGGTCTCGTCGCCGCCCTTGCGGGCGATAATGGAAAAGCCCGTGGGGGCGCCGTCGACCGTGCCGTAGGGGATGTTAATCTGCGGCAGGCCGCAATGGCCGGCCAGTCCCGTCATGGTAAGGATGCGCCGGCGGGCATCGGCCTGCTGGTCCTGCGGTTCGCCGCGGAACATCGCGACACAGGGCGAGGTCGGGATCGCCATGACGGCGCCGACTGTCATCATGTCATTCATGCGTAGCGCCAGCTTGTTGCGCCATTCGTTCCAATGGGCGATCTCGTCGTCGGTAATTTTCGAAACGAACTCGAATCGTTCCGCGATCCCGGGGCCGAAAGTGGGGTTCACTTCCTTGATCCAGTCACGGTGGGTTTCCCAGGCTTCGCGACCCTGCAGGACCAGATAGGCCTTGAACATGTTTTCGATGTCGTAATTCTCGGCCGCCAGCATGCTGATTGCCGGATTGACGATCTTCTCCAGCGCTTCCAGCGCCGGCGCCAGCGCCGCCTGGACCGGTGTGTCGGCCAGCGCCCACAGATCTTCCGGCACGTACAGCCGGGTCAGGATGTCCGGTTCCCGCCAGTCATCGAACAGGATATGGGCGACGCCCGACATTACCGCCGGGTCGCGGGCGAACCAGCCGATGGTGTCGTAGGAGGCCGCCAGCGGCATGATCCCTTCAAGCGGAATGCGCCCATGGGTTGGCCGCAGGCCATATATGCCACAGAAACTGGCCGGAATGCGCACCGACCCGCCGGTGTCGGATCCCAGCGCCATATGCGCGTCCCCGGCGGCCACGGCGGCCGCGGAGCCGCTGGAAGATCCGCCCGCCACGCGGCCCGGCGCATTTATGTTTACCGGTGCGCCGTAGAAGTGATTTTCGCCGACGATCGAAAAGGCCATTTCCTCGGTGACCGTCTTGCCGATCATGGTGGCGCCGGCATCGATCAGTTTTTGCACGACCGGTGCCGATTTTTCGGCGGGCTCGTGGGTGCGCAGCCAGTCCGGATTGCCACAGCCGGTGCGGCAGCCCGCGACATCGAAAATGTCCTTTACGGCGAGGTCGAGGCCGCTGAGCAGCCCGTCCTGTGCTCCCTCGATCATCTTGTCGCAATGGGCCACGAAGGCGCCCAGATCGTCGCGAGTCATAGCCGGGAAGTCCTTTCGATTTGACGGCGCGGGCGGCATGGCGGACATTAGCTCCCTGAATGGTCACCCACGGGATTGATTCGATACATGCTTATTGCACAGATCACCGACATGCATGTCAAGAAGCAAGGCGAAATGCTGGCCCCCGGGCTGGATAGTCATGCTGCGCTGGCGGCCGCCATAGAGCGGATTGGCGAGCTGGACCCGCTGCCCGATCTGCTGGTTGCGACCGGCGATTTGGCGGCCGACGGCAAGCCCGAGGAATACGAGGTCTTACGCGATCTCCTGGCCCGGCTCTCGATGCCGTATCTGCTGTCGCCCGGTAATCACGATATCCGTGAAAATCTTCGTGAAGCCTTTCCCGATCAGCCTTGGGAGGATGGCCGGTTTCTGCTTTGCGCGGCAGACGACTGGCCGGTTCGCATCGTGGCGCTGGACAGTGTCGTCGCCGGCCGGCCCCAGGGCGAAATCTGCGCCGGCCGATGCCGCTGGCTCGATGACAAGCTGGCCGAGGCACCGGATAAGCCGACCATCGTCATGCTGCATCATCCGCCTTTCGTCACCGGCATCGCTTATATGGACGCCATGGGTTTGACCGATCCATCAGGTCTGGCCGAGGTGATCGGGCGGCACAAGCAGGTTATCCGTATTCTCTGCGGTCATATCCACCGGCCGATCCAGACCATGTTCGCCGGCACGGTGGCCAGCGTGGCCCCGGCCACCAGCTTTCAGGTCGGGTTGAACCTGAACGATCCCGACAGCATCCTGCTGACGAAGGAACCGCCCGCTTTTCAGCTGCATCGGTGGACGCCCGATGGCGGGTTGGTCAGCCACACCGCCTATGTCGAGGAATTCGGCTACTGGGTGCGGCCGAAAAATTACAAGGCCGCGGAAAAGGCGCCGGAGGGCTGATCGCATGAAGGGCGTCATCGCCGCTGGAGACGCGGAG
>JAOUMF010000224.1 GCA_029881615.1 Alphaproteobacteria bacterium
GGTAGCCGCGCCAGCGCGATGCGCCTGGCCCTGCAACGCGAGATGGGCATCGAACAACCCCGCCTGCTGAGCGAGGCCGAGCGCGACGAAATCGCCGGGGAACTGGCCCAGGCCACCCCCGCCGACCGCCCCGCCATCATAGCCGGGTTGCGGGCGCGTTACGGCCCCCAGGCCAACATGCTGGCCGCCGAACTGGCCGGCGAGGTGGACGCCAACACGGCCCTGCTGATCGCCCACGCCGACATGCCCCAACTCCCGCGCCTGCTCGCCAATGGCATGGAAAAGGCCAAAAAAGACGGCCCGGCGAAGCTGACGCTCGCCAACCCCGAGGCGCTGAACGATCTGCCGGCGCTGCCGCTGGTCGGAACCGGCGTGCCGGGCAGCTATAAACTCGACATACCGAACCTGAAATCGGGCTGGACCTACCGCGCCCCCGGCGGCGCGGCGCTGTTCTACAACGGCGAAATATTGGTCCCGTCGACGGTGGAAATCGCGCCCGTCGCGTCGCCAACCGGCACGTTCGGCGCGCCGGGCCCGGCGCCCGTCGAGATCGAACCTCTCGCCCCGCCGATGGCTTCGCGCGATTTGCCAGCGCTGGCCCCGGACGTGAATCCCCACGCCGAAGAAGCCGCCGAGGCGGGTGATCCGCCTGTGGTTCTGGAAGCCGAGCATACATCCCTGCCCACTGGTAAAGAAGAAGGCGAGGGGACGCTGAGCCACGAAACGAATGGAGTTGACGAAGCGTCGCGCGAAAATGCGACAGAGAGGCCGAATGATTTTCATCCAGGAACGGAACAGCGCGATAAGGATCAAATGCCTGTTGCCGCGGACCGGCAAGGTCCACCGCATGGCGAGGTGAGTTCAGATCAACCTGAGTCCGGCCCACAGTCGGCTCCAGGCACAAACTCATACACCAATGAAAAACGCGCTGATAAGTCGGATGATCGGGAACTGGAAGATCCCACTCCTTCTATTGAAAATACGAAAAACGAAACAGTTATCGACTGGGAGCCTTTACAAAGTTTCGTGACTAAGGGGAAGACGTTCGAAACAAACGGCCCTGTCAAAATCGAATTAAACAGTATGTCGCTCGGTCTCGACGGCTTGCGGTATACTGTCAACTGGCATCCGCTCGACAAGAACGGGAAGCGCCAAACCATAGTGCGAAGCCAAGATTACAGGCCGCCCGAATATGGTGGCAATTTGCTTACAGGCGTTCCATCGGAAACGATAATCGAACCACCCTACGACAATCCGTACGGATTTGAGGTAACCGTCAGTGTGCCGCCACAAGCGTCGTACAACGATAATTCGGCGGGACCCTATCTGAATATTTATCTGTCGAAATAGCGCCTTATGATAGAGTAACGAAATGGTCCGTCGCTTTCGGATGGTGGCAGACCTTCCGTGAATTTGAAGACTGGAGCCGTCTCGTATGCAGAACAACGGATTTCGTTCCCCAAGCGATCGGCTGTTGGCCATTACCGTGCGCTGTTGGAGATTCCTGCAACGTCGTCGCAAGATTGTTGCCGCCGTGTCGATAGTAGGAATTGCGGTCGTGACGGCGACATTCGTCTGGTGGTTCCTTTCAGGCCCGAAATACACCGTTGCCGAGTGCCTCACCGGAATGCAAATTCATTATCCGGACGGCATGCGGGATAGACAGCGGGAAGCTATATTGGAGAAATTCCTGGATTTTGGTGGCAAGTATATTTTCAGGGACGGCGGTCCCGCGTTCAGCGCCTCCGTTGACGAGAATGATAGGGGGCGCTGGTATTTTCTGTATCGCGACAAATGCGAGAACAAGCACGAGATGGTCCAGGATTTTATCGACGCATTCATTCTGGCGCATCCTTCAGACAGTATTGAGATAACGGTTATCCGGGAGCCTGTTCGACCGACCCGCTACAACGCGGAATTTGGAGATGCCTGGATTGATGGGCGTAAGGTTCGATCAGTAGAGTAATCGGATCACGAGAACTGTTCGGAGATCCCTAACCGGTACAGAAAGGTTGTCGCGACGCCGCCGTGGCGGCGGCTTTCGTGGCGGCGTCCTTCGCGGCGGCCCGGGAAAACCCCGACGACCCAATCTTAACCCGCAAGGCCATCCAGCAGCGCCTCGCCCTGCAGCGCGAAATGGGCATCGACCAACCCCGCCTGCTGAGCGATGCCGAGCGCGACGAGATCGCCGGGACCCTGGCCCAGGCCGAGCCCGCCGACCGCCCCGCCATCATCGCGGACCTGCGCGCGCGTTACGGTGAAGAGTACGACGGTGTGGTGAAGGAACTCACGGGCCGGGTCGCGCCCGATACCGGCGTTCTGATGATCCATGCCGGCGATCCGCCGCTGGCGAACGCGCTGGCCCGCGGCATGGCCATGGACAGCGTGGAGTTCAAGGGCGCGCGCGTGCTCACATTACCCATGATCGACGGCAAGCTGAACAGCAGCCGCCTCGAGGACAAGCAGCTTTACACCTTCCAAGCCGGCGATCGTGTCGTCAGCGTCGTCTACGATCGCAAGGCGGACGCGCTGGTGCCCACTAGTGGCACATATGCCGATCTCGCGGAGGTGCATCCGCCGGATGCTTATATACCCATGAGCGAAACGCAACGCGCCGAATTAGCGCGTCAGAAAGAGGATTACGAGCGGGAAAATCCCTTTTTTACTCGCTTTGAACAGCGCCTGGAGGCGGGGGGCCTTAACCTGCGCAATGCGTTTGGCGGCATGACACTTTTGACCGCCTATTCGTCGGTGATTGAACTCGAGAGCGCGCTGCGCGGTCAGGACGAGATGATGGCCGAATTCGAGGCGACTTTGCCGTCTCGTGATTTGACACCGGAACAGATCGAAACAGCGCGCTTCTTGCAAAATAGAGAGCGAGACAAGCTGGAGGATTTGGCCATCAGCTTTCGCAAACTTGCGGAGCAGACCGTCCAGGATATGGCGAAGACCTACGGCGAGCTGGCGGCGATTCCACGGAACCCCGTTGCCGAACGGGCCATCCGGGCCGAAAGTGTCGACGAGTTTTTCGACGTATTCATGGTCGATCCGATGGGGGTGGTCGGGCAGTTCGCCATCGAGGGCCTGGTGACCTCCGTGCCCAGTATCGTGGGTGGCGTCGCGGGCGGGGTGACGGGTGGCCCGGTCGGCGCGGCGGTGGGTGTCGGCGCGGGGTCGGCGCTTGTCGTGTACGGCGCCAAGCTCAACGAGAAGATGCTCGAACTCGGCGCCGACCCGGACGATCCGGCCAGCTTCGAACGGGTTGTCCGGGAGCATGAGGAGGAAATTCGCGCCCATGCGCTGAAATGGGCTGCCATCGTTGGCCTCTTCGACGCCGCCACCGCCGGGGTCGGCGCCACGCGCCTGATGCCCCGTGGCGGCACGCTGTCGCATGTGGCCGAGGCGGGCGCGCAACTGGCCACGCAGGCGGGCGGCGGGGCCGCCGGCGAGGCGGTCGGACAGCTTGCGACCGAGGGAGAATTGCGCGAGGGGGAAATTGCCGCCGAACTGGTCACTGGAATTTTTACCGGCGCGGGCGAGGTCGGCAGTCTCGCGGTAACCGGTGTGCGCGGTAAAGATACGCCGATTACGGAATCCGCGGCAGAGTTGGAAGCGCACGATCTGGGGGCCGAACTGGCTCCCGAAAATGTTGGAAATGCGCCGTCAGGGGACGCGCTTTCCGGTACTGCGTTGGCGGAAGGGCTCGAAAGCGGGGTGGAGACGGTTACCGGATCGGACCCTAATGTATCCGTTGCTGGGATCGAAACGGACCAAGCTCGCCGCGATGGCTATTACAAGAGCGCTCTGCATGAAAACTTCAAGAATGAGGAAACTTCTTTTGCCGAAGAAGGACAGGAAGGCCGCAGCGTGTTCGGCCTTGCCGACTCGGTGTCGGGTAAGAGAATTGTCCAGCCCGTCAACGACTTCGAGCGCATGAAGGCGATGGCTCAGGAAAACGTGCAGCCGTTGAAGCAGCAGTTGGAGGAACTCGTTAACGATCTGCCGGGTGTTACCGTTCATAAAGTAAGAGCGAAAGATTCATCTGGGGTGGATAGAAAGCTGGCGGGTGGTCGCCGGCCTGATACGCTTACGGACTATCTCGGCGGGCGTATCGTCGTCGATAGCCCATTGATGTTCGACGAGGCAGTACGGGTGTTGACGCGTCGATACAAGAACGTAGAGGTCGATGATTTCTTTGAAAATCCTGATAATCAGCGCGAAATTGGTTATCGCGCCATCCACATGCAGATCGTACTTGACAACGGCATGACGGCGGAAATTCAGATTATGCCGAGCAGTCTCCTGCCAGTATATAATGAGAGCCACGTAGGATACAAAAAATGGCAACTGTTGGACGAAAAAAACATTTCCGCAGAACAAACACTTATGCTTGAGGAATATATGATTTCTACGAGAGAAAAATTCGATAAAGCGTTCCAGCGTTGGCGACGGCGCACGGAATAAAACTGGGTTGGTTTTAAACCGTTGAACGAAATATTCTTAGTTTGAAGGATGGAATGATGAAGAAGATCGCGCGAGTAATGCGAGGCCCAGTCAATCTTGGAGGTATGTTAGGCCGGATAGTGATACTTGAGGATGGGTCGGGACGCGTTGAAACTTGGGGAGGAACTAGCAGAGGATGGATGCTGGGCGGGGCCGATGTGGCCGGAATTATGTTGGCGCCCCCGGCTCTCCCCGAACGGTTAATCGAATACGGCGTTCCGGAAGAGGATTGGCCGGAGGACTCGTTGGAAATCTGATGTCAAAGACGGCGTCGTGGGGCCGGCGCTGGCCCGCAAGGCCATCCAGCAGCGCCTGGCCCTGCAACGCGAAATGGGCATCGACCAACCCCGCCTGCTGAGCGATGCCGAGCGCGACGCCATCGCCGGGGAACTGGCCCAGGCCACCCCCGCCGACCGCCCC
>JAOUMF010000225.1 GCA_029881615.1 Alphaproteobacteria bacterium
GGCCGGTCACCGGTCGCGCCGCCCAGAAAGGCGCGCCGCGCGTCCTGCTTGCCGGTTTGTTCCGAACGATCCGTCATGGGCCTCCCGTCTGCCTTGGCGGCGGACGAGTCACCCCTCCGCCCGCGTTCCCGTAACCGCCCGCATCCAGCCGGTCGCCTGCACCAGGCCGGTCATGATATGGACCAGCGAATCCTCAAGCTCTTTCTGAATGCCACGGAATTCGGTCAGCGTCTCGCCGAAACCGTCGGGCAGTTCGTCGAATTCCATGATCAGGTCTTCCGCCATGCCGGCCTTGGCGCCGGGATGGCCGGTGAAGCCAAAGCAGTTTTCGCCGATCTGGAACAGGGCGGGGGCGCCATGCATGTCGGTGGCCAGTATTTCCGCGTCGGGTGGCGGAACCGGACGGTCGCGCATGAAGGTCACCAGGGGAAAGCGTTCCGGCAGGAAACCGCCCAGCGCATCGTCGCGGGTGCGGGTCGCCTCGCCGATTTCCAGCACAAGGTCCGACGGTTCCGATCCGCCGCCCGCCGCGATGGCCAGGATTTGCGCGCCCAGCCCGATGCCGACCACCGGCTTGCCCAGTTCGATGGCCTGGCGGGTCAGTGCCAGTTCCTCGGTCAGGGTGGGCACCGCGCGGCCGCCCGTCGTGCCCCAGGGGCCGCCGCCCAGCAGGATCAGCCCGGCGCTGTATTCCATGGTGGCGGGAATGCCGCCGCCCGCCGTGAAGGGCCGGAAATAGTTGAAGCGGATGCCCCGCCCTTCCAGATGGTCCTCCATCAGGCCGAGGAATTCACCCGACGTATGCTGAAGCACGAAGATCGGGTATTGCGACAGGCTGCTCATGAAGCGGTGGCGATGGCGTTTTCCAGGACGGTGCGAAAATCGGCCGGCATGATCGACAGCAAATCGACCGAGGCCTGGGCGAAGAATGTCTCCACCGCGTCGCCGGCTTCGGCCACCGGAACGCCGCGCAAGTAAGCCTCCAGATCGAACACCGTGCGCGGGGGCGTGACGAAGAAATCGCCGGTAAACAGCACCTCGCGGATGCGTGGCGCGCCCGTTCCCTCCAGCCGCAGATAGCACGACACCGCGCCGCCGGGGCAGGCATGGCTGGCGGCCAGCACATCGGCGCCGGCGCCGGGATTGTCGATCTCATGCACGAATTCGTCCGTGCCGATCTCTTCCTCGAAGGCCGCGGTGGCGCGGTTTTCCTCGCCCGCGGTGATTTCGCCCCATGTGGGCTCGATCCCCAGCCCCACGGCGAAACCCGCCAGCAGCGAGTTCTGGATCGTCGGCAGGGATGGCAGGTCGTCGCCCAGCAGCGCCTTCAGCGTGGTTACCCGCTGTTCGGCGGAATCCAGGCCGCGTTTTTTCAGCTTCACCGTCGGCACGTTCAGCGCCGCCACCATGTGGCTGGGGTCCATGTCGATCAGCAGCGTGCCCTGATAGAACAGCGTGTCGCCGTCGAAAAAGCCGCCGGTGCCGCAGATCTTGCGGCCGTCCACCTCGATATCGTTGCGTGGCCGGAATTTCGCATCGACGCCCAGATGGCCGATGCCCAGCGCCGCCGCCTCGCAGATCGCCCTGGTCAGTTCCTCCAGGCTGGAAATACCCAGCGTCTTGCGGCTGAAGGCCAGTTCCCAGCCAAGCTGTCCCTGGTCTAGATAGATCGCCCCGCCGCCGGTGATGCGCCGCACGACGCCGATATCGTTGTCGTAACAATGGTCCAGCCGGACTTCCTGGCTCAACGCCTGGTGCCGGCCGATCAGGGCGGTTGGCGGGAAGCGCAGGAAGCGGATTGTATCCGGCACCTCGCCTTCCTTGTGCGCCTCGATCAGCGCCTGGTCGAAGGCGATATTCGCGCGGCCCTCGCGCAGGCCCGTATCGATGACGCGGAATGCCGGTTTGCTCATGGTCAGTTCGCCGCCTTGGGGATGTTCAATTGCTTGCGGATGGTGCGCAAATCGTTGCCGTTGGGCTGGAAGGGATAGCTGGCGATATTGCTGGGCGGGGAATCGCCATAGGGCCGGTCGCAGGCCGAGATATCGTCGGCGAACTTGCCCGGGCAGCCCGATGTACGGAAGGCGATGCCGGCATTGATGATGGTGTCCAGCTCGCCCTTTGGCATGCCGTAATCGGCGACACGGCCCTGTTCGTCGAATGTCATATGGTCTACGCGAACACCGCAATAGTCGATCAGGTAACGGGCCAACTGCACCCGGCGCCACTGGTCGCGCGGGGTGGCCGGCAGATGGTCCATCAGCGAGCCCTTTTCGGGGAAGAAGCAGAACATATGGCTGTGCCCGCCCATATCCACCAGCCGCTGCACCAGGGTCAGCACCTCATATTCGGTCTCGCCCATGCCGACGATGATATGGGCGCCGAATTTCTTGGGGCCGAAGATATCGCGCGCGTCCTCCAGGATTTCCCAGTATTTCTTCCATGAATGTGGCGACTGCACGCCCTTGCCGCGGGTGCGGTCGAACAGTGCCGGCGTCGCCGCGTCCAGCGCCACGGTGAAGATGTCCGAGCCCAGATCGCGCAGGGTCTGTACGTCCTGGCGGGTCATCGTCGTCGGGTTCGACAGAATCGAGATCGGGATCGCCGACGGATCGATTTTCGCGGTCCATTTCTTCAGCACGGTCACCGTATCCTGGTCGGAATTGGGGTGGGTGATCATGCTGATGCACATGCGGTGGAACGGCGAATTCTCGCCGTCTTTCGCCACGATATCCACCACCTCGGCCATCGGCACGGCGGGCCAGTCGACGCGGATGAAGTTGCGGTCGGCATAATCGCGCTCGGCCTCGCGGTGGCGCGCCAGCCCGCAATAGGCACAGTTGGCGCGGCAGCCTTCCGGATAGGTCAGCAGCAGATTGAGACAGCGCGTGCATTCGCAGCGCATCATCTTGCCCGGCGTGATGCCCAGCGTGATCGCCGCCGCCGTCGACATCTGAACATAGTCGGGCGAGCGCATGTTCGGCGTCAGGATATTGTAATCCGGGCGATAGACACCCTCGGGCGCCTGGTTTGACTGTTTCACCCGGCCGCCGTTGCGGGCCTCGGCAGGGGGCTGTTCGGGCGCGCGCGGCTGCATGGCGTCGAAGGGGTTGTAATCCAGCCCGCCCTTGCCGTTCGTCGCGGGCTCCATGCCTTCGGGTTTCAAGCAGCTCATGATGCAGTCTCCAACTTTGTCCCGGCGGCCTCGTCGTCCGCCCAATATTCGCGATAGGCGATCCAGCCCGCCCGCAGATCGGCCGGCGAAGGGCCGGCCCCTCTCTCGTATTTTCGCAAGATCGCGCGGCGGCGGCGTAACGCCCGGTCGATGGAAGCACCGAACAGGGCCTCCAGCTCTTGCGCGTAATCATCCAGCGCAGCCTCGTCACCCGCCATCCAGGCCGCCGCGGCCTCGCCCGCCAGGCCGCCCGACATGACGGCCGCGTTAATGCCCGCGCCGCTTACCGGATTGGCCAGCCCTGCCGTGTCGCCCGCCAGCAGCACCGGCACATCGCCCAGCGCACTGACCGGATCCAGCATTCCGCCAACAGGGATCGCGCCGCCGGTATGGCCCATGATGCCGCGCCCAACCCGCCCGCCGGCGACCAGCATCTCATGCAACTGGTTCAACAGCGGTTTCAGCCGGTGGCGTTCGTCCGGCACGACCCCCAGGCCGACATTGGCGATTTCGCCGCGCGGGAACAGCCAGCCGTAACCGCCGACGATTTCCGCCGACAGAAAAATGTCGGTGGCCTCATACGGGTTAAGCAGGGGTACCGAGATCTGCCTCGTTTCCACGATTTCCCCGTTGGTTCGTCCGATCGCCGCGCCGACGGTCGATCGTGGCCCATCGGCGCCGATGATCATGCGCGGCCGGATCGCCGCGCCGTCCGACATTGTCGCGGTTCCGTCCGCCGCCAGATCGTTGAGCTGCGTCGCGAAGCGGCAGTCGGCCCCCGCCTCATGGGCGGTCTTGACGAGCAGCCGGTCGAATTCGCCCCGGTCGACCATGCGGCCTCGAAAATTCTGGCGCAGGTCGGGGGCTTCCTTTTCGACGAAGGTCGCCATCGCGCCGATATGCTGGCGGGTGACGCTGTCCAGGCCGGCGATTTCCTGTTCCATCAGGGCCGGGATGAACTCGGCGCATTGCACCGGGAAGCCGGGGCGGGCGCGGCGGTCTATGGCAATCACGGATAGGTCTTCGCGCGCCGCCGCATGGGCCGCGCGGGCCCCCGCCGGGCCCAGCCCGACGACGAGAACGTCCGTATGAATCGCCTTCTCGCTCATGCTGCGCAGCTAGCTCCCAGCGATTCACCCCCGCCCACCTTGCCCCCGCCCACCTTGATCGAGCAGCAGGCATGTTCCTGGTTCATCGGCCGGCCCACCATGTCGCCCACCGCCACCGCGCCGTCGGCCGGGAAGGCGATGCCGTCCAGCCCGGCCATCACGGCATAGGCGTCGGTGATGCGCTTATGCATGCCCGGCGGCCGGGCACAGCCAAGCAGCACCTGGCGGTCGGGAATGCGGTCGCGCGCTTCAAGGAAGATGCGCCCGACCTCGTTGGCGTCCGGCGTCATGAAGGTGCCCGGTCTGGCATAGAACGGCATGATCACCACCAGCACCAGCGCATGCACCTTGTGGCGGCTGACGATATCCAGCGCGTTGGCCTCGCCCAGGATGCGGCCGTAATGCAGGCCGATCACGATATGCGGCACGATTTCCATGTTGGTGGCGCAGAGCGCTTCCAGCGTCGCCTCGAAATCCGCCACCGGCCGGTCCAGATGATAGACCTCGCGGATGGTCTCTTGCGCGCCGATCACGTCCATCATGGCGGTGTCCACGCCGGCGCTCTCCATCGACTTTGCGCGTTTCTCGTCGGTCAGGGCGGTGTGGACGGCGATCTTCAGATGGGGGAAATCGCGC
>JAOUMF010000226.1 GCA_029881615.1 Alphaproteobacteria bacterium
CTGCCATGCGGTGGGCTGGGATTACAACGCGCCGGAATTCGGGGATCTCACCGTTGGCGACAATTTCCAGAAACATTCCTATCCCTGGGGCATCATGGTCAACGCCAAGGGCCAGCGCTTCGTCGACGAGGGCGCGGATTTCCGGAACTATACCTACGCGAAATACGGCCGCGAAATCCTGAATCAGCCGGACCAGTTCGCCTGGCAGGTTTTCGATTCGAAGATCATCCCCATGCTGCGCGACGAATATCGCATCCGCCGCGTCACCAAGGTTTCCGCGAACAGCCTGGAAGAACTCGCCGGCAAGCTTGAAGGTGTGGATCCCAAGGGATTCCTGGCCGAGGTGAAAGCCTATAACGATGCCGTGGATACCGACACGCCCTTCGATCCCAATGTGAAGGATGGTCGTTCGGCCCAGGGGCTGGCGGTGCCGAAATCGAACTGGGCCAACAAGCTGGACGAGGGACCGTTCGAGGCTTTCCAGATTACCTGCGGTATTACCTTTACCTTCGGTGGCTTGCGCACCGATCCCGATACCGGGCAGGTCATCGACAGCGATTTGACCCCGATACCGGGGCTCTATGCGGCCGGCGAACTGGTTGGCGGTATTTTCTGTTTCAACTATCCCGGCGGCACGGGCCTGATGTCCGGCACGGTCTTCGGTAGAATAGCGGGAACCGGCGCGGGCGAGGCGGCGGTGGGGTAAAACAACGAAGCGGCCTTCACAAAGGCCGTGATTTTGGCCAATAATCCGCACCAGGCGAGAACGAGAGAGTGAGAATGACCGGCAGGATAAACCGCATACCCTGTGTCATCATGCGCGGCGGCACGTCGCGCGGACCCTATTTCAAGGCGTCTGATCTACCCTCCGATATCGCCGAGCGCGATCGGGTGTTGCTGGCTGTCATGGGCTCGCCCCATCCCATGCAGATTGACGGCATCGGCGGCAGCCATACCGTTACCAGCAAGGTTGCCATCGTCGGACCCTCGGCGCGCGACGACGCGGATGTGGATTTCCTGTTCGCCCAGATTTCCGTCGACGAGGCCATTGTCGATACCAAACCGAACTGCGGCAACATGCTGTCGGGCGTCGGCCCTTTCGCGATCGAGGAAGGCATGGTGCCCGCGCAAGACCCGGAAACCCGCGTGCGGGTGTTCAACGTAAATACCGGCGCCCTTGTCGAACAGACGATTCAGACCCCCGGCGGGCATGTCACCTATGAAGGCAATCTGGCGCTCGATGGCGTGCCGGGCACGGCGGCACCGATTCGCATGGCCTTTGCCAATACCGAGGGCGCGGTGACCGGGGCGTTGTTCGCGTCGGGCCAGCGCCGGGAAGAAATTGACGGCATAGCGGTGACCCTGATCGACAACGCCATGCCGATGATGCTGTTGCGCGCCGATTCGGTGGGGCTGCGGGGCGACGAGACACCCGAAGAGATCGACGCCAACAGCGAAATGCTGGCGCGGGTCGAGGCGTTGCGGCTGGAAGCCGGCCGGCGCATGGGGTTGGGCGACGTGTCGAAGCTGGTCACCCCGAAGGTGGGGCTGTTGTCGCAGGCGCGCCATGGCGGTACCATTGCTTCACGCTACCTGGTGCCGCATAGTTGCCATCGCTCCCATGCGGCGACGGGCGCCATTTGCCTTGCCACGGCCTGCTGCCTGGAAGGCACGGTCGCGGCCGATGTTATCGGCGGCGCCGTTAGACAGTCGGGCGATGTCGTTATCGAGCATCCGGCCGGGCGCATCGATGTCGGCGTGTCGCTGGAGCCCGATACGCAAGGCGGCATGCGGGTGTCGCGAACGGAAATTTTGCGCACCGCGCGCCGGATCTTCGAAGGGTTTGTTTACGTAGCGGGCCAGTAAAAAATTCAGAGCTCCAAAATCACAACCAGGAAACGCCAACAAGGAGGCAACAAAATGAAACGCAGATTTTTCCTAGGGACGGCAACTGCCGTATCCGCGGTTTTCGCGCTGGGTGCCGCCCAGCCGGCTTCGGCGGAAATGGACTTTTCGGGCAAGACCGTTGAATTCGTGATCCCGTTCTCGGAATCCGGCGGATCGGCGAAATGGGCCAACTTTTATGCGCCGCTGCTCAGCGAGGCATTGCCGGGCAAACCGACCGTTGTCGTGAAATACATGCCGGGCGCTGGCTCTACCAAGGGCGCGAACTGGTTCCAGCAACAGAAATATGAAGACGGCACGGTGATCTTCGGTTCGTCGGGCTCGACCCAGTTCCCGTATCTTCTGGGCGATCCGCGCGTAAAATACGAATACAAGGATTGGAACGTGGTTCTCGCCTCCGGCACCGGCGGCGTGGCCTTCCTGCCCCCCGACATCGCCAAGAAGTTTGACGGCGACGCCGATGACCTGAAGGGAATCGATTTCATCTGGGGTTCGCAGAACGCAACCGGGCTGGATCTGGTGCCGCTGCTGGCATGGGAAATGCTGGGAATGAAGGTTGAGCCGGTCTTCGGTATCAAGGGTCGTGGCGACGGCCGCCTGATGTTCGAGCGCGGTGAAGCCAACATCGATTACCAGACCTCGTCGGCATATCTGAAGGGCGTCGTTCCGCTGGTTAAAGCAGGTCAGGCCGTACCGATGATGACATGGGGCGCACTCGACGCCGACGGCAACATCGTGCGCGACCCAACCTTCCCCGAAATGCCTACCTTCAAGGAAGTTTGCGAGGCGACCAAAGGCTGTAAAACGTCGGGCGACGCCTGGAACGCATGGAAAGCCTTCTTCATCGCTGGTTTCCCGGCCCAGAAGATGGTCTTTCTGCCTAACGGCGCATCCGACGAGGCAATCGCGACATACAAGAAAGCGTTCGACGATATCATCGCGCGTAGCGACTTTCCGAAGATCTCGGCTGCCGTGCTTGGCGATTATCCGCAGATGACCGGCAAGCCGGCCACGACAATGTTGAAACTCGGTACCGACGTGCCGCCGGAAGCCAAGGCCTATGTAAAGACCTGGCTGAAAGAGCGTTTTGGCGTTTCGCTGGAATAAACCGCATTATACCTGCCCTCCGCGCCCTTGCGCGGAGGGTTTTGTTTTCAAGAAATTCCGAAGGGCCGGACCATGGACCTTTTATCGACCGCGTTGCCGGCGCTGGGAGACGCGTTTTCGCTGATTTTCCATCCGCAGCAGCTTATGTTCCTGATGCTTGGCGTCCTTCTGGGCATGTCGGTCGGGGTTTTTCCCGGGCTTGGCGGTATCGCCGGTTTGTCGCTGGTGCTGCCGTTCATATACGGAATGGAGCCGATCTCCGGTCTTGCAATGATGGTCGGGCTGGTCGCGGTAATCCCGACATCTGACACTTTCTCGTCGGTCCTGATGGGAATCCCCGGTTCATCTGCCAGCCAGGCCACCGTGCTCGACGGTTTCCCGCTGGCCAAGAAGGGCGAAGCCGCGCGCGCGCTGTCGGCGGCCTTCGCTTCGTCGCTGTTTGGTGGCCTGTTCGGCGCGGTCATTCTGACATTTTTCATTCTGATCGCGCGCCCCCTGGTGCTGGCTTTTGGCCTGCCAGAGATGCTGATGATCACAATTCTGGGACTGTCCATGGTGGCGATCCTCGCTGGCCGCATCCCGATAAAGGGGGTCGCGGCAGCTGGGCTTGGGCTGATGGTGGGTACGATCGGCGAGGCCGGCGCGGGCGGTAGTCTGAGGATGTCGACTTATGACGTCCCTTATCTGATTGACGGGTTGACCCTGGTAATCGTCGGGTTGGGCATCTTTGCCATCCCAGAAATCGTGGCGCTCCTTCGACATGACCGGTCGATCTCCAGGTCAGGCGGTCTGGGCGCTGGCTGGTTGGAGGGTGTCCGCGACTGGTGGGCCAATCTGTTTCTTTCGGTCCGCTGCTCCGTCATAGGGGTGATCGTCGGCGTTATTCCGGGCCTTGGCGGGTCCGTCGTCGATTGGATCGCCTATGGCCATACCGTACAAATGGCCCGGGACAAGAGCCGCTTCGGTTCGGGCGACATCCGCGGGGTAATCGGACCGGAATCCTCGAACAACGCCAAGGAGGGCGGCGGGCTGGTCCCGACATTGATCTTCGGGATTCCGGGCAGCGGTTCCATGGCGGTGTTTCTTGGCGGTCTTGCGCTGCTGGGATATGACGCCGGGCCGCAAATGATCCAGAACGATCTGGATGTGACCTATACCATCGTCTGGTCGCTGGCTTTGGCCAATGTCTTTGGCGCGGGTCTTTGCATCGCGCTTTCCGGTCCGATTGCCCGGCTGACCACGATTCGCTTTACCTTGCTCGGCCCCTTCCTGTTCATGATGATCTCGTTCGCGGCGTTCCAGTCGAGCCAGTCGCTTGGCGACCTTATCGCGCTTTTCGCGGTTGGCCTTCTTGGAATCTTTCTGCGTCGATTCGACTGGTCGCGTCCCGCCTTCCTGATCGGCTTCGTGCTGTCCCATCAGGCTGAAAACTTCAGCAACATGGCGCACCAGGTTGCCGGCGCGAAATTCCGGCAGAGTCTGGAGGCCGGCTTCGGCTACATCGCTTCGCCGATCGTGCTGGTGATCCTTGCCCTGACCGTCGTCTCGATCATCATAGGCGTCCGGCAGGCCAAGCAGATATTGCCTGAAGGTGAAGTTCCCATCGGCAAGAAACGTGCCCCCCTGACCTTCCTTCTGGTCGTGACCGGCTATCTGATGGTCGCCTGGGTCAACGCAATGATGATCCACCGGGTTGGCGACAAGATATTCCCGGTAACGGTTTCGTCGGTAACCCTCGTCTGTTGCCTGTTGCTTCTGATCCGGATGATGCGGGCGCCGGAAACCGACGCCATATTTACCGACCGCGCGGCCGATGGCGAGCATGTTGAGGGCACGCATGGGCTTTGGGGTACGTTGTCCTGGTTCGCCGGGCTGCTCGTGCTGTCGTCGCTTCTCGGCTTTATC